>NZ_PSRR01000236.1 GCF_004296405.1 Bradyrhizobium sp. Leo170 | reverse complement strand
GCTAGCCCGCCGCCCTGAGATTGACCTTGCCTTCGGCGATCGAGGTCAGCTTCTTGTCGGTCGTTTTTTCCTCGTCCAGCGTCTTCTGCAGGATGGAAGCGCAGTCGTTGCGACCGAGCTGCCGTGCCCAGGCGATCAGGCTGCCGTAGCGGACGATCTCATAATGCTCGGCGGCCTGTGCGGCGTTGATCAGCGCGGCGTCGAGCACGTTCTTGTCATCCACCTCTGCGGCCACGTCGTCGGCTTCCTCGATGATACCGTCGATCGCCGGGCAATCAACCGCCTTCACCTGGGCGCCATGCATCCGGAATACCTGCTCCAGTCTCTGCACATGCGTTTTGGTTTCATCCAGGTGGGTCAGAAATCCCTGTTTGAGCTGCGGATCGGAGGCCTTTTTGGCCATCTTCGGCAGCGCTTTCACAAGTTGTTGCTCGGCGTAATAGATGTCCTGCAATTGGTGCACGAACAAGTCATTCATGCTCTTGATGTCTTTACTGAAGAGTCCCATTGCGCGTATCCCTTCGTTCTGGGAACATGACGCGCGGCCACCTCCTCGTCCCCCGCACAACGCCATGTTCTGCTTGCTGATACCTGCGCTAACCGGCTGGATGGACGGACGTTCCAGCGAAACCGCAAGAACCGGAGCAAGAACCGGGGGACGGAACAGCGGAACGTTGCGACGAATTGAACCGACAGGACCGCCAGCGGCGCCTCACATTTTCCGATGCCCAGACATATGTACCGCGTATGACAGAAATCACGAACGAAGGCGGAAGCGTGGCTTGTCAAGGGCTGCACAAATCTACCGTTTTGCCTTATGGGTGCTGGGGCACGGTGCGTTTGACCGTCACCCGTTACCCCATGTGACCACGTAACGGGCCTTCTTAAGAATGCCGCCCCGCCGGGAGGACGAATGCATCGGCTGCTGACCGCGCTTGGGCGTGGCTTCAAGGAAAAGATCGGCTGGAAACGGCTGGGGATCGCCGCGAGCGTCATCATCATCGTCTTGGCGGTGACCCATCTGGTCCGGACCTTGAAGGGCGTCGATACCGCCCTGGTCCTGACGGCGTTGACCGAGATCGCCCCGCATCGCATTGCGCTCGCCGCGCTGTGCGTGGTCGGCGCCTTCTGCACGTTAACCTTTTACGACTTCTTCGCGCTTCGGACGATCGGCAAGACCCATATCCCCTACCGCATCGCGGCGCTGTCCAGCTTCACCAGCTACACCATCGGCCACAATATCGGCGCCACCGTCTTCACCGGCGGCGCGATCCGCTTCCGCATCTATTCGGACTACGGCCTGACCGCGATCGACGTCGCCAAGATCTGCTTCCTCTCCGGCCTGACTTTCTGGCTCGGCAATCTCTTCGTGCTCGGGATCGGCATGGTCTGGCATCCCGCGGCGGCGACCTCGATGGACCTGTTGCCGGCGGCCATGAACCGGCTGATCGGACTGGGCTGCCTTGCCGGCATCGGCGCCTATCTGGTCTGGCTCGTGACCGGCACCGGCCGCCGCGAGCTCGGCCAGAACGGCTGGAAGGTGGTATTGCCGTCCGCGAAGCTGACGCTCGTGCAAATCCTGATCGGCGTCGTCGACCTCGGTTTCTGCGCGCTCGCGATGTATCTGTTGATGCCGACCGAGCCCTATATCGATTTCGTCTCGCTGGCCGTGGTGTTCATCCTGGCCACCCTGCTCGGCTTCGCAAGCCACGCGCCCGGATCGATCGGCGTGTTCGACGCCGCGATGCTGGTGGCACTGCCGGAATTCTCCAAGGAGCAGTTGCTGGCCACGCTGGTCGTGTTCCGCATCCTGTACTTCCTGATCCCCTTCGGCATCTCGATCTCGATCATGGGGATGCGCGAGCTCTGGCTCAACGTGGTGCAGCCGTGGCTCAGCCGGCGCAAGCTCAATGATCCGCCTTTCAGAGCGGAGACCGCCGAGGTCACCGTGCGGCAATCGGTCGAGAGCCGGCCACGGATCAAGCATCTGAAACGGTAACAGCGACGTTATCTAGAGTATGATCCGGAAAAGTGGAGACCGGTTTTCCGGAAAGATCGTGCTCAAACAAAGAGATGAGATCATGATCCAATTCCGTCCAATCGGATCATGATCTCGACGCGTTATTCTTTCTGGCCAATTCGGCGCGGCTCTCTTATTTCTGCCCCACCGATGCCGTGAAACGCGCCATGGTCAAAATTCCGTTCCGTTCGATCGTTTCCGCCGCGCTGCTGGCGGTTGCGCTGCTGAGCCAATCGGCCGAAGCGCAGACCGCGGCCGAACAGCCGCTGCAGATCTCGTGGGAAGTCCGCAACCGCTTTCGCCTGTTCCGCGAGGAACGCGACTTCCTGCTGCAGACCGAAGCCGGTCGCGGCCGCAGCGTGCTCGCCGCCGAGCAGGCGCTGGAATTGCAGAGCGACGGCCGCGGCTGGGCGCGCAACACCGTCAACCGGCTCTGCATCGACCTCGTCGGGCGCGTCAACGAGCCCTGCACCCGCGACAACGTCAAGGAAAGCTACCTGACGCCAACAGATCATCCGATCACGGTGCGATTGGTCGGGCCGATTCCGGTCGGCGCCACCTGCGCCTGGTCGTTCGACGACGGCGACGGGCCGCAGAGCTCCGCCTTCGACTGCGCCGAACCGGTGAACCTGCGCGTCCGCTACGGCCGCACGACAGTGGCGACCGTCGACGTCTCCGCCGGCTCGGATCCGACCCAGCGCGTCTCCACCGAGATCGCCGTGCGCGACATCTTCATCGCGGGGATCGGCGACAGCATCGCGTCCGGCGAGGGCAATCCGGACCGTCCGATCGCGCTGGCGGAAGATGGCTTCTGCTTCCGCTCCTATCTCGGCACCGCGGGCGCGCAATACTACCGGCCGAGCCGCGCCGGCTATAAAGGCGGGCGCGCCTGCGAAGCACCGGACTTCCTGTCGGTATGGCAGAAGCACAGCGCGCTGTGGTTCAACGCAGCCTGCCATCGCTCGCTCTACAGCTACCAGACGCGCACGGCGCTTGCGCTCGCGGTGCGCTACCCGCACATCGCCGTGACCTACCTGCCGCTCGCCTGCACGGGCGCAACCATCAATGACGGGCTGTTCGGCTCACAGCAGGCCCGCGAGTGCCTGCCGAGCAAATCGGGCAACACCTGCTCGGGCAGCGTCAACGGCCAGCTCGCCGAATTGCGCGATGCGCTCGCGGCAGCCAAGCGCCGCCAGCCGGATCGGCAGCTCGACCTGCTCCTGCTCTCGATCGGCGCCAACGACATCTACTTCTCCGGCCTCGTCGCCGACGTGATCGTCGATACTGGGACGGAGCGCGCGCTGTTCCGGCGCGGCGGCGTCCTGGCGTCCGTCGACGATTCCCGCGACGCGCTGCGACGCACATTGCCGCAATCATTCGGCAAACTGCGCGAGGCGCTCAAGCCGCTCGTCGGCGGTGACCTGACGCGCGTGATCTATACCGCCTATGCCAATCCCGCGCTGTCGGACGGCGGCGTCCCCTGCCCCGGCGGTCGCGCCGGCTTCGACATCCATCCCTCCTTCAACGCCGCACCGCAGCGGCTCGGCCCGGTGGTCGGCTATGTGCAGGACGAATTTCTTCCAACGCTGAAGGCGCTGGCGCTCTGCCAGTCAGGCATTCTCTGTCGCAATCCGCGTGCCGACCGCATGACCTTCGTCGACGCCCATCAGGACGCGTTCGCGATGCATGGCTTCTGCGCGCGTGCCGCCACCGATCCGGAATTCGACCGGCAATGCTTTGCGGCCAATGGCGAGAGCTTCAATCCTGACATCGTCAGTGCCGCCAGCCAGCCGATGATGTGCGGCCGCAGCGCCTCGGAATATCGCGCCTACCTGCCGCGCGCACGCTGGATCCGCGACGCCAATGACAGCTACTTCACGGCGATGACCTATCCGCAGGCGCTGCCGTCCTCGATGCAACCCTCTGATATCCACGACGCGACCTGGGGCGTCCTGTCGGCCGTCTATGGCGGCGCGGTGCATCCGACCGCCGAAGGCCACGCCGCGATGGCGGACGCCGCCGTTCCCGCAGCGGCCGCGGTGCTGCGGCTCGATGTCGGCGTCGGTGAGGTGATCTCCGAACCGGTGCAGCCAATCGACGGACGCTAAAGCGCGGTGCGAGCACTGCGGAGGCCAAGCGCAAGCGATGGCCGGCGCGCTTCTTATTAAGGTTCGGATGACTTTCCGGAAAGTGTGGAACTACCGGTAGGCCACGTGGAAAGCGCTTGCTCAGCAACAGCCCCCAGCATGTCGCGGCTGAAGCCGGCTTTAGCCTGCACCGCCATGCCGTGAGTGACGGCCATCACGAATGCCGCAAGGGCATCAGATTTGGCCGTCTTCGGTAAGTCGCCCTCGGCCTTCGCTCGTTCGAAGCGTTCACGAAGCTGCGCCTGACCAGCCGCGCGAAAATCTATCAACGCTTGTCGCACAGGTTCCGCTTCATCCGATCCCGCTAGGGCCCCATTGATACCGAGACACCCCGTGTGGTTCGGATAACGCGTATTGAGGTCGGCTGCATTGTACAGGATGTGCGCAGCAACTTGGCGCGCTGTGGGTAGCTGAAGCGCCTCTGGAATGTAGTCCAAGTATTGCTCGTCGTATCGAGCCAGGGCTTGGCGGAAGAGCGCTTCCTTGTTGCCAAATGCAGAATAGAGGGCGGGTCTCTCTACTCCGGTAGCCTCGGTCAGATCAGCGTAGGAAGCACCCTCGTACCCCTTGCGCCAGAAGACACATAGCGCGGCGTCGAGCGCTTTCTCCACGTCAAATTCGCGATGGCGTCCCATCAGATCGACTCGGCTTTTTTCATAATGGCCATTACTAAACCGCTTGACATCCCCTGTCCAGATTCCATACCAATCGTTACCGTAATCATCGTTACGAAAATGAGGCGCTGTCGCTTGCCAAGGCCTGAGACGGCACCCCCGATCGGGTAGAGAAAGGATTCCTATGTCGAAGATGTTGAAGGGCAAGGTCGCCCTCGTTACCGGCGGCTCACGCGGGCTTGGTGCCGCTACGGCGGAGGCGCTTGCTGATCACGGAGCAGACGTTGCGATCAGCTACGCGGCCTCGGCTGATAAGGCGGATGCAGTCGTGAAGAAGCTCAAGGCAAAGGGCGTACGCGCGATTGCTATAAAGAGCGACCAAGCTGACCTTACTTCCGCGAAGCCTCTGATCGACTCGGTGATTGCTGAGTTCGGCAAGCTCAACATCCTCGTGAACAATGCCGGCATCGCGATTCAGGGCCAGCTGGTAGACGATCCCGGCCTTGAGGAAGAGAGGTACAATCGACAGTGGCAAGTCAACGTCATGGGCTCGATCGCCAACACTCGCGCGGCGGCGTCAAAACTGACGGATGGTGGTCGAATCATCTTTATCGGCTCTCTGCTCGGCGACTACGTTCCCTTTAAGGGTGTCGCCGACTACGCCGGAACGAAGGCGGCGCTTGCCGGATACGCGAGGGGTATCGCGCGCGACCTCGGCCCCCGCAATATCACTGTGAATGTTTTGCAGCCCGGTGCGATGCCCACGGACATGAACAAGGAGGTGGCCGGTGAGCTTCCGGACCTTGAGACCTTCCTGAACATGCATCCGATCCGTCGCTTCGCAACCCTTGAAGAGGTGTCGGAAGCCGTCTGTTTCCTCGCCGGACCCCATGCGGGCTACATCACCGGTGAGACCGTAAATATGGCCGGTGGTCTCGGAATCTGAAGCGTCGAAGATCAAGCCGAAGAAGATCAAAACTCGTTACACGAGAATTTAAAGGAAAAGAGATGACCGAGAAGTTTGGTGCAAAGTCGACCGCCGACCAGGTGCTTTCCGGCGTTGATCTCAAGGGAAAGCGATTTCTGATTACGGGTGCATCGTCGGGCATTGGGCTCGAAACCGCCCGCTCACTGGTTTCTCACGGCGCCAGCGTCGTCGGCGCGGTCAGGGATCTCGCTAAAGCTGAGCCGGCCACTGCATCCGTCCGTGACGCCGCGTCGCAACGAGGTGGCAGCCTGGAGTTGATCGAGCTCGATCTGGCATCCTTGCAGAGCGTTCGCGCCTGCGCGGATAAACTGTTGGCTGACGGCCGGCCGTTCGATTCCATCATCGCCAACGCCGGCGTTATGGCAACTCCGTTCGGCCGGACCATCGATGGCTTCGAAGTCCAGTTCGGGACCAACTATCTTGGTCATTTCGCTTTGATCAATCGGATCGAGCCGCTGCTCGCTGATAACGGGCGCCTGGTGGTGCTGTCGTCCCAGGCTCATCGCGTCGCCGATGTTGACCTGGACGATCCGAATTTCGACCAACAGGCATATGACCCATTTGTCGCCTATGGCCGATCGAAGACGGCCACTTCTCTCTTCGCAGCAGAATTCGACCGGCGGCATCGCGATCGCGGCATCCGAGCTGCCTCGGTGATGCCTGGGAATAGCATCACTGATCTCCCCCGCCATTTCTCGCAGGAGGACTTGCAGGGCCTTTTCGAGACCGTTGGCAAAGCTCGCGCTGAAGCGGGTCTTCCGCCGGCAGAGCTGAAAGAAATCCCGCAGGCAACGGCAACGTCGGTCTGGGCCGCAGTCGTGGCTAACAAAGACGAGATCGGCGGACACTATCTCGAAGATTGCGCAGTCGCGCCGATCGATGACACGCCCAACCCGTTTGCCGACGGCGTAAGGTCGTATGCGCTCGACGCTAACAAAGCTAAGCAGCTTTGGGCGAAAAGCGAGCAATTGATAAGCGCTGCGTCGTGAAGGTTATCGCCCACATCTGAACGCAATAATCCATTCCACTTTCGTGCTCGACTAGACGGCTCTCAGAACCGTGCCGAGGCCACTGGTAGCCGTCTAGCGCGAAGGCGTGCCGGCTGGACCGATGTTCTTCTTCGTGGCGGCGGGCGGCGGCGGCTTCACTGCGGCCGCCTGAGCCGGCAGATATCTCGCGACGATGGCGGGATCGAGTTGCGCGATCGCCGTATCAGGCAGGCGGTACCAGGTCTCGTCCTTGCCGAACAGCGAGATGCCGATGTAGCCGCGCATCGTCAATTCCTTGCCATCAGGACTGACGCTCATCTTGGCTCTGTAGATCTTGCCGTCGCGCGGATCGAGCACGTTACCTTCCTCATACTTCAATCCGTCGCGCTTCATGTTGCGGATGAAGGGAATGCCCAGCAACGGCGCGTTCTTGCGGTCGTCGGTGCATTTCGTACAGGCCTCGGTGACGGGCTCGCCGGGCTTCGGGAACGTCTTCGCCATGATGCCTTCGAAGACGCCGTTATGGTCGACGAACAGCACCCATATCACGGGCCTGCCGTCCTCGACCTTCTGCCACAGGCCCGCCGCCGACGGCTGCTGCGCCTGCGCCGGCAGGGCCACCGCCAGGAGGGCCATGATAACAGGCACTGTCAGCCGAAATCGAAATCGCCAATTCCGCATTGTCGTCACCCGACTAATCCATCAAACGAATGAGCGAAGACTACGGCCATTTCGCGGAAGGTTCCAGTGGCAGCGCGGAACGATGCAAATAGCCGCAGCGGCCGCTCCGCGGCCTGACCGGTGATATTTTGGCTGAAATTGACCAATCATATGTTGATTGGAATCAACCGACTCCGAGTTTCTTCTGCAGGCTCGATGACGACGTCGTGTACTGGAACACAAGCCGCTTGTCCGGATAGACATAACGGTGCGCCTTCTGCGCCATCAGCGCGCCCTCGTGGAAACCGGACAGGATCAGCTTCAGCTTGCCGGGATAGGTGTTGATATCCCCGATCGCGAAAATGCCGGACATGTTGGTCTCGAAGGCGGCGGTGTCGACCGGCACCAGATTGTTCTCCAGCGCCACGCCCCAGTTCGCGACCGGACCGAGCTTCATCGTGAGCCCGAAGAACGGCAGCATGGTATCGCACTCGACCTTCGTAATTGCGTTGTCGTTGCCCTTCACCGTCGCCGCCGCAAGCCTGCCCGCCCCGCCTTCGAGGCCGGTGACCTGGCCGAGCTTCAGGTCCATCTTGCCATCGGCAACGAGCGCGCGCATCTGCTCGACGCTGTGGGGCGCGGCGCGGAATTCGTCGCGTCGATGCAATAGCGTGATGCGCTTGGCGACCGGGTGCAGGTTGAGGGTCCAGTCGAGCGCTGAATCGCCGCCGCCGACGATCAGGATGTTCCGGTCGCGGAACTGCTCCATTTTGCGCACGGCGTAAAACACCGAGCTGCCTTCATAGGCCTCGATGCCCGGCACCGGCGGCCGCTTCGGCTGGAACGATCCGCCGCCGGCGGCGATCACCACCACCTTGCATTCGAACACCTTGCCCGCATCGGTCTTCACGCGGAAGGCGGGATCGCCGACCTTCTCGATCGTCTCCACCATCTCGTTCAGATGGAAGGTCGGGTGGAACGGCTTGATCTGCTCCAACAGCGACTCCGTCAGCCCCTGGCCGGTGACGAACGGGATGCCGGGAATGTCGTAGATCGGCTTCTCCGGATAGAGCTCGGCGCATTGGCCGCCGATCTTGTCGAGGATGTCGACCACATGGGTCTTCATGTCGAGGAGGCCCAGTTCGAACACGGCAAACAGTCCGCAAGGACCCGCGCCGATAATCAACACGTCGGTTTTGATCGCTTCGCTCATATCCGCTTCTTTGTCAGTTGAGTACGAAATGGGAAGGCTGCCGGCCGAGCCAGGACGACCTGATCGGGGACGGCCTGATCGGGAACGCCATAATAGGGGCGGCAAGCGCCGCGGCAACCCCTTGCCGCAACTCGACAACTAGGCTGTAACGGGCTGAACCACCTTGGAGATTGTGCAAGTGAATGCCCCGATCCGTTCCGACGCCACGCCGCGCCTGGAAGACTATCCCTATCGGCTGTCAGACAATGTGCGCTTCGCCGACCTCGATCCCAATGGGCACGTCAACAATGCGGTCTATGCGAGCTATTTCGAGACCGGCCGCGTCACGCTGATGAAGGATCCCAGCAAGGGATTGGTGCCGGACGGGCTCGCCTGGATCATGGTGCGGCTCGACACCCATTTCCGCGCTGAGCTGCACTGGCCCGGCACGATCGAGCTCGGACTCGGCGTCGTGAAGTTCGGACGAACCTCGGTGACGTTCGATCAGGTCGTGTTCTCGCAAGGTCGATGCGTGGCCTCGGCGCAGGCGGTGACGGTACTGATCGACGAAACCACGCGCAAGCCGGTTCCGCTGACGGATGAAGTGAAGGCTAACCTAAAGCGCTGGATCCGCCGCGGCCTTGATATGGATCAATTGGATTAGGCCTGCCGTTCCGGCGTCGTCACCACGAGCCCGTCAAGGTCGTCGGTGACCTTGATCTGGCAGGACAGACGCGAATTCGGCCGCACGTCGAAACCGAAATCCAGCATGTCCTCTTCCATCGGCGTGGGCGCGCCGACCTTCTCGCGCCAGGCTTCGTCGATATAGACATGGCAGGTCGCACAAGCGCAGGCGCCGCCGCATTCGGCCTCGATGCCCGGAACGCCATTGCGGATTGCGCCTTCCATCACGGTCGCGCCGTTCTCCACCTCGATGGTGCGTCTTTCCCCGGAATGGTCGACATAAGTTATCTTGGCCATGATCGCTCGTGCTGCCGGAATACGGATCTGGATGAGGTCCCCGGCAGTCCCTATAACGGGTCGATCCCGCGAGCGCCAGCGGCCGGGCCCCCTCACGCAAAACCTTTTGACGCGAATTTGTTGCCGGTCAATTCGGGTTTTAAGGGTCGCCGAGGATGGCCTCGATCGCGTTCCGCGCCCGCGCGACCGCGTCAGTGAGCGCCGCCAGCGGCCCCTCCGGCTCGGCGCCACTCGTCAGGACGTGTTCCAGCCCGGCGGCAGCATCCGCGACAGCGAAAGCGCCGATCGCGCGTGCCGATCCCTTCAACTTGTGCGCCAGTTCGCGCGCATCCTGTGGGAGGGTGGCCAGGGCCGCGATCAGCTTGGCCGATTGCGCCACGAATAACGAAAGCACCTCGCGCTCGAGAGCGGCGTCGCCGAGCGACATGCGCGCAAGATGTGCGAGATCGATCGGGCCGTCACCGGGGGCGAGCGGCGGCGAAGCTATCCATTGGGTCCGTTCGAGGTGACGCGGCATGGCCTGATCCAGGGACCGGCCACTACCTCCTTTTCGGTAGGGCCGTTTGGGCGTCACCCAATCACGGAAATAGTTAACGGATCGTTGGCCAAATTTGCCTCAACTTTGCCCTTTTTCAGACAAAGTAGAACCTCAATGGGCGTCAGCTCGGGGGATTTATGTGGAAGCATAAGGCCTTATGGCACAAACCTGTTAACGATGATTAAGAATGTCTTAATCGCGGCCATTTCATTCGCATCGCTCAACCAATAGGATGTTTCCGGATGTAGCGGACAAGCGGCCGACGGGCGTGCTTGCGTACCGCTTTACGGGGACGGGACGGCTCGAGCTTGCGGGGGACAATGTTCGCAAGATCGCCGACGCGTATTAGTTGAGAGGGCTCAGACTTAACATGGCGAACAATCCCAAGAAGGTGAAAGATCCCACCGAAGTCGCACTGTCTGCCATTCAGGAAGCTCTGAACATCGGTGAGAACAGTGCCGAGCCCAACCGCGATGTGATCAGTACCAGTAGCGGCGAAGCCGCGCCGCCGGCGATGCCTGCTGCGACCACGCCCTTCCCCGAAACTCCGTTCGAGACGCGTCCGAGCGGCGAGCGATCGGTGTTCGAACCGATCGAGGAGCAGCGCGGCCCCCGGCGCGCCGCCAATGACGACCGCGAGGCGATCGGACAGCTCCTGCAGGCGCTGCAGAAGGGCAGCCCTACCCGTAACGTCTACACCTTTGCGTCGATCTTCACCGGCGTCTGGCTGGTCGGCTGCGGCCTACTCACGGTGAGCTTCCTGTCGTCGCTGCAGGCCGCGATCGGCCAGAGCGGCGGCGTCCTGGTGCTGGCGGGCCTCGCCTGCCTGTTCCTCGCGCCCGTGCTGCTGTTCTACTTCCTCGCGAGCCTCGCCTGGCGCGGGCAGGAGATGCGGATGATCGCGCAATCGATGGCGCAGGTCGCGATCCGCTTCTCTGAGCCCGAAGGGGCGGCGAGCGATTCCATGGTCACGGTCGGACAGGCGATCCGCCGCGAGGTCGCGGCGATGGGTGACGGCATCGAGCGCGCGATTGCGCGCGCCGGCGAACTCGAGACGCTGGTCGCCAACGAGGTCTCGGCGCTGGAGCGCGCCTATTCCGACAACGAGGTGCGCATCCGCGCGCTGTTGCAAGACATCGCCCACCAGCGCGACAATCTGGTCGGACAGGCCGAGCAGGTGCGCAGCGCCATTTCCGGCGTGCAGATCGACCTGCGCCACGACATCGCGCTGATCTCGGATGCGATCGCCTCGCGCGTCGACGAAGTCGCAAAGAGCATCACCGGCGCGCTGGAAGAGCGCGGCCAGCACATCACCCAGGCACTGAGCCACGCCGGCGACAACATGATCCTCGCGCTCGGCGAGCGCGGCGGCGACCTGCTCGACCGGCTCGAGGAAGCCAGCTCCGAGACCACGCGCGCGGTGCTCGATGCCTCCGAGCGGCTGACGAGCAGCCTCAACTTCAAGACCGGCCACGTCCACGACGAATTCGTCGACCTCGCCGACCGCGTCCATGAGATGCTGAACGAGCGCATCGACCGCATCACCGGCGAATTCGAGCAGCGCGCCGTGAGCGTTGTCGAGGGCATCTCCGAGCGCACCGAACTGGCGCACGATTCCCTGAAGAATTCCTCCGACTCGCTCCTGCTCGAGCTCGAGCTGCGCAGCGGCGACCTCGTCACCAAGATCGACGAGGCCGGCAATCGGCTGGCCAGCCACATCCTCACCTCCGGCGACAAGGCGGGCGAAGTGCTCGACGTCACCGTCAATTCGCTGGTTGCCAGGGTGGTGAGCCAGACCGAGACCGCGCACGACTCGCTCTCGCTGCAGATGAGCGCCTTCGACGAACTGGTGAAAAACCAGGGCTCGGACCTGGCGGAGAAGTTCGCCCGCGACTCCGGCACGCTTGGCGCGCTGATCACCCGCCACATCGCGGAATTCGACCGCACCGTGAAGATGTTCGGCGGCGAGATCGTCGAGCGCATGGGCCAGCGCACCGAGGACATCGCCAACACGCTGAAGGACTATGTCGACAATTTCGACACCCGCCTCACCTCCAACAGCGGCGAGATCACGGCGACCCTCGACCAGCGCCTCTTGCAGTTCGAGACCACGCTCGGCGACCGCGTCACCAGCCTTGACTCGTCGCTCGACAGCAAGCTCGCCATGTTCGACAACGCGCTCAGCGGCCGCGTCAACACGCTCGACAGCTCGCTGGAGAACCGGCTCGGCACGCTCAACGCCTCGCTCGAGACCCGGCTTGGCTTCCTCGACAACTCGCTCGACGGCCGCCTCAAATGGCTCGACGAGTCGATCGATGGCCGCCTGAAGTCGCTGGAACAGACCTTCGACACTCGCACCAGCTCGGTCACCCAAACGATCGATGGCCGGCTCGGCATGCTCTCGACCTCGCTCACCGAAGGCGCGGCGCAGGCGATCCAGTCGATCGACTCCCGCCTCGGCCTGCTCACCTCCTCGCTCACCGACGGCGCCGCGCAGGCGATCGAGGCGCTCGATCGCCGCATCGCCAGCGTCACCGAAACCGTGGACGGCCGCAGCGCGCATCTGACCGACACCATCTCGGCCCGGTTCCTGGAAATCCACCAGGGCATCGAGACCCGCGTTGGCGCCATCGCCGGCGACATCGACACCCGCGTGGCGCAGTTCGAGGACCTCCTGGGCTCGCGCGTCGAGGCGGTCGCGGGCCGCATCGAAAGCAGCGGACGCCAGGCCAGCGACGAGCTGATGGCGCGCGCTGAACTGCTCTCCTCCGGCATCAAGTCGCATGTCGAGGACGCGGAGCGCTCGCTCACCAACCTGGTAGTCAACACCAGCGAGACCATCCAGACCGGCGCGCGCACCGCGCAGCAGTCGCTGCTGACGGTCTCCTCCGACGTCGGCGCGCAGCTCAAGCTCACCGCCGGCGAAGTGGAGGCCGCGCTGACCGCAGTCGGCGCCGGCGCCGCAAGCTCGATCCTGTCCAGCGCCCGCGATGCCCAGGCCTCGCTGATGGCGGCCACGGGCGAGGTCGCCTCCCAGGTCAAGGCGCTGTCGACCGATGTCGAGCGCACCCTGCAGACCGTCGGCAGCGCGACCGCTGCCTCGATCCTGTCGGGAGCACGCGAGGCCCAGACTGCGCTGGTCAGCGCCTCCACCGACGCGGCAAGCCAGGTCAAGTTGCTGGCCGTCGACGTCGAGCGCTCGCTGACGCTCGCCGGCACCGCCACCGCCGAAGCCGTCACGACCGGTGCGCGCGAAGCGCAGAACACGCTGATCGCGGCATCGACCGACATCACGAACCAGATCAAATCGCTGGCGGGCGATGTCGAACGCTCGCTCACGCTTGCGGGCGGCTCGACGGCGGAAGCAGTCGTTGCCAGCGCACGCGAGGCCCAGAGCACGCTGACGACAACCTCGACCGACATCACCACCCAGGTGAAGGCACTCTCGGTCGATGTGGAGCGCTCGTTGTCTGCCGCAGGCACATCGACGGCCGAGGCAGTCCTGAGCAGCGCCCGTGAGGCGCAGAACAGGCTCACGTCGGCCTCGACCGAGGCGGCAAACCTGGTCCGAACGCTAACCGCCGACGTGCAGAGCTCGCTGGTTGCGGCCTCAACCGACGCTGCAAACACGGTCACGACGCTGACTGCCGACATGCAGCGCTCGCTATCCATGGCCGGCACGGCCACCGCGGAGTCGATCACCTTAGGCGCGCGCGAGGCCCAGAACACGCTGGTTGCCGCGTCAACCGAAGCCGCAACCACCGTCAAGGCGCTGGTCGCTGACGTGCAG
>NZ_PSRR01000235.1 GCF_004296405.1 Bradyrhizobium sp. Leo170 | reverse complement strand
CCCCCCGTATCGGAAGGAGACCCGCACCGATTGGCGGCCCGGCTCGCCGATGGATTGCCGGACAATTCGACCGCTGTTGTTCGAATGCACGGTCGTGTCGCGATCGCCGTGGAAGACGAGGGTCGGAATGGGCGTGCCGTCGCCCGGCTTTGCTTCTGACCCGCCGCCTTGCTTCATGGCGATCAGCGCGGAGGGAGGACGCGAGAGCGGCGCGGGCCCGAGGAGGGAACTGGGGGGAACTGATGCGGTCACTAACGCAAGCTGAGGGTCCCCGTGACCTTCTTCAGTCTTAACCCATCGACTGCGAGCGAACCATTATCGTGGGATTGCATGCCCAATGCAGCTCTTCGCCCGTTCGAGGAAAGCCGCGATCTTCGCCAGACAGCGCCTTGCCGACGCGCTTCGCGGGCAGCTGGCCGAACTGAAGCGGGCCGTCTCGATGTGTCACGCCGAGATCGAAGCGCAAGGCGAAGACCGAAACGGGTGATGCGTGGAAAGGCAATGCAGTGACTGAAGTTGCGGTACCGCGAAACGCTTCGGTGCTCAGCATGGAAGGCGCATGTCCGCTCCGTTATGAAGCGCATGAGGGTTTCGTCATGGACCAGGCTCACGGTCGCGATCGGCCGCCGAAAGACCCGGCGATTTCATAGTGCTCAACGCGCTGCGTGGCTCCGATCAGCGCAGGTCTGCGGCGGCGTCCTCCATGCCCTTGCAGGCTTCGCGTCAATCCGCGCGCTCGCGGTCGGTCTGTCGCTGACGCGCATAATGGTCCTGGCGCACTGGGTGACGTAGTCCCGGGATTCGCGCTTGGGGCAATTCTCGACGCCCTCCGGATTTGGACCGGCTATTCGACGAGGCGAACTGTTGGCTGCGACCTTGGCGCAGCCATCACTGTTCTCATGCCTGAGCGCAACGAAATCGCAATGAATTGGGTGAAACGACCGTGAACAAAACGGGACGGAAGCACCTGCAGCATCAAGAAAAATCAACAACTTAGAAGATGCTCACTGCGTTCGGGACGCAATGCGTGCTCAGGCTACCGCCTGAAAAAGCAATTTGAGATGGTTGCACGTCCCCGCAACCAACTGAAAGATCGGCGGTCAAATCAATCCAGCCCCGGGGGGCCAACCGTAGAATAAGCCCGGCTACGCCAGAAACGAACAGGCACAATCGTTTAGAACAGGATCAAAAATCTAGGTCTTTCAACGTTAGACGTAGCAAGAACCGGGTTCGCTCGGCTGCTGATGGCTGCGCACTGCGCCGCCACCAGTGCGTCGCGGTCATGTTCTCGACCCCGGTTGAAGTGATGCTCTCGAAACTGGAGACGATCATACCCCTGATACGACGCGGACAAGACCATCGTCGTCCATGTATCCCCGTCGATCGGTACGCAGCGGCCATTGATCATGGCGTGCGCAGTCTCTTCCGGCCGTTTTCCGTAGCTCTGAATGGAACACAGCCACCGGCCTGCGGCGGACAAGTTCAACCCTAGCTAGAGGCATTATAGATTATTGTCGTTGCGAACGAATTTCTGAGTTTCTAACTGTTTCGCGTGCAGTGGGCGCCCTGATCAATCAAGAGGTTAGCGGGCCGAAGGGGCCGCATGACCGGGTCAAGAGTCATACAACGCGTTGGCCGGCAGGGCCCGACCAGTGTCATGGCCCAAGGGCGAATGGAGGCAAGGCCGGGACCGGGACGCGGCAGGATTGTGCGTGATCGGGGGAGAAGGCTCTGATGAAGGAAGGGCTTGATCCACGCTTCGCTCTGTATCTGTCCTATCGCGCCGTTCTCATCGACTACGCCTCGTACCTGCTCGGCTCTCGCGAGGGCGCCGAGGACCTGGTCCAGGAAGCATTCATCAAATTCATCCCGACAGGTGACGGGAGAACGCCGAGCGCCCGTCCACGATCATATCTGTTCCGTATCGTGCACAATCTGGCCGTTGACGTGCTGCGGCGGAAGCGGCTGGAAAATCTGCGAAGCGCCCACAATGCGCCGGTCTGGGCCAGCTCACAGGCCGCACCCACGCCTGAGGAAACCGTTCTTTATTATGAGAACGAGCGCCGAGCCATGGACATCATCGCCGGGCTGCCGGAGAAACAGCGCATTGCGCTGGAAATGCACAGGTTCGGCGGACACTCGGTCGAAGAGGTGGCTGCCCACCTCGGAGTCTCTGTTCCGACGGTCTACCGTCTCATCCAAGCGGCCGTAGCAACGGTCACGATTCGGCTCGAACAGGACTCGGACGGCCGCGAATAGTCTTGTAAAGAAACATGTGAAGCCAGCGACTTCGTTCGGGTTGACGGCTTTGTCTTGTTCATTGGTAGACGGCGACACAGCACCGCGACAGGGAACATTGGAACGTTGGCTGCGAAACACGATACGGAGCATCAGCTGCTCGAGGAGGCGACAGGCTGGATTCTACGATTGGAAGACGCGTCCCAGGGCTCCGCAGTATTCGATGAATTCAAAGCCTGGCTTGCGGCTTGCGAGCAGAACCGGCGCGCGTGGGAGCGCGCCAACAAGACATGGACCGTGCTCGGCGCGGTCAAACCCGCCTACGATCAGAAGGTTTGGGAAGACGTCGATCCGCGCTTGAAATTGCACGTGGCGCACACCTCCGCACCCGGCTTTTCTCCACGCTCCGGGACGGTGCGCAGATCATATCGTCGACCAATCGAGATTGTTGTCGCCGCGGTTGTCGCGGCATGCGTGCTGTGGATTGCAGCTCCAGCAATCCTCATTGCCATCCACGCCGACTATCGTACCGCCGCCGGCCACACCGAACATATTCGGATGGCCGATGGCTCCGTCGTCGAGCTCGGCGGAGGCAGTGCGATCAAGGCCGATATCGGAACGACAGAGCGCCGCGTTACGCTGCTGGCAGGAGAGGTCTTCTTCGACGTCGCAACCGATACCAGGCGGCCGTTCCTCGTCGATGCGCAGGGCGTCGAAATCAAGGTGCATGGCACCGCCTTCAATATCCAGGCCTCATCGACAAGCACGAAAGTTGCGCTGCTGCGCGGCTCCATCGAAGCCACGCCCGCCGCGAAGGACGAACCATCTGCCGTTCTCAAGCCTGGCCAAATGTTCGTCGTCGATCACATGACAGGTAATGTAAGCATCGAGCCGGTATCCCTTGAGGAAATCGGATCCTGGCGTGAAGGAAAGGTCATTCTGTCCAACGTCACCGTGGAATCGGCCATCGAATTGATCCAGCGCTATTTCTCGGCCTTGATTTTGCTTCCCGACAGAAGCCTTGCGGGCCGCAAGGTGAGCGGGCTGTTCGATCTGCGCGATCCTGACCGCGCGCTCGCTGGGCTCGTCGAGCCCTTCGGCGGCAAAGTCCGTGCCCTGACCCCGTTCGTGCGGATCGTGTCGCGTCTGTAATTGGTTCGCTCGCAAATCTTATAATTCCTCCAAAACGAGCGCTACCGTGAGAATCTTGCGGCAGCTCTACGTCTTTGCGGTCGGAAGTGCATGCCTACGGAGTGGCTGCGCAATGACAAGTGAAGAAGAGCGAGTTGATGCATACTGGGGGCGTAACAAATAGAATTGGATCGGTCACACAAAGTAGGTCGAAGCGCGCGACTATCCGATTGCTCCGGAGTGCTGGCGTCTGCGCGCTGTCTGCCGGGCCGGTATTATACGCGCACCTTGCTTTCGCTCAGATCGTGCAAACGCAAGATACGACCGCTCCGGCGCGTCAGTTCAACATTCCGGCTCAGCCGCTGACGAACGCGCTCAGCCAGTTCGGCCGCCAGTCCGGACTTCAGGTCGCATTTCCCTCCGAAGCGTCGCAGGGTGTGCGATCCAACTCCGTTGTCGGTAGCTTCACGCCGCAGCAGGCGCTCGAGCGGCTTCTGCGCGGAACCGGCGTCAGCTACCGCATCACCTCGCAAGGAACGGCCGTCGTTGGCGGGCGACCCTCAGCCGACGCATCAGACGCTGCCGGCCGGCCGGCGGCCGACGGTTCTCTTGTTCTCGATCCCATCAATGTGACCGCCAATCGTTCTACGACGAACGGAGATACGCCCTATGAGACCCCCGGATCGGTTTCGCACGTCTCGCGCGAGCAACTCGATCGGCTGCCGCCGGCGTCGGCCGGCGACGTGTTCATCGATACGCCCGGCGTAATCTCGGCGGGCAATCATGTCGGCACGTCGATCAATCCCAATATCCGGGGCCTGCAAGGCATGGGCCGCGTGGGCACGACGATTGACGGTGCGCGCCAGAACACGAGCTCCTATCGGGGCTATATCGGCAACCGCGACGAGACCTATGTCGATCCCGATCTGATCGGCGGTGTCGACATTTCCAAGGGACCGGGCAGCGGAGTGGGTGGTGGGAGCATCGGTGGCACCGTCAATTTCCGCACCCTCGACGCAGGCGACATCGTCAAGGACGGCCAGACATTTGGTACGCGCATGAGAGGCAGCCTCGCCACCAACGGGGTAGCGGAGCAGGCGCCAAGTTTCTTGTCGAACAACGCTGTCAATACGGCGGCCAATGGCCGGCCATCCTTTTTCAACGGCGACACATATTCGGGCAGTGCGGCCGTCGCTGCGATCAAGGAGAACTACGAATTCATTGTCGCCTATTCCAAGCACGTGCAAGGCAACTACTTCGCCGGAACAAAAGTCCCTGATGGAATCACATTCCGTCCTGCAAACGCGGTTACGACGACCGCAAATGCCAATTCGCTCGTAAAGCCTGGCCAGGAGGTCTTCAACACCTCCGAAAACACGGATTCGTTTCTTGCAAAAGGAAAGGTGAAGTGGGGCGACGGCCAGTCGCTTGAACTCGGCTATCTCTCCTACAACTCCCATTACGGTGAGATTGATGAGCTGAGCTATCAGGCTGCGATAGTGTCGGGAATTTTACCCTACGGACAATTCCCGCTGTCCGAGACCCGTGTCGATACTTACACGGCCAAATATAAGTATGAGCCGTCGGACAGTCCGTATGTGAAAATGCGGGCCAACCTCTGGCTGACCGATCTTGCGGCGCAACGCCATGGCGTGCTTCCTGGTCCCTACGGCGACACTACGCTCGGCGGAGATGTCGGCAACACCTCCGTGTTCACCACGCCGCTCGGTCAGCTCACCTGGGACAACGGCGTTGAATTCACGCGTGAGCGCGCTACGGCCGAGCAGTTTCCGAGTTCGGTGTCGGGGTCGGAGGGCTGGGAAACCTACGGCCCTTCGGGCGTGCGACTGATGACGGGGACATTCAGCAACGCAAGCCTCAGGCCGATCGACTGGCTGACGCTCTCCGCAGGGCTGCGCTATGACCATTACAATTCCAGCGGCGAAGGATACCTCACCAAGTTTCCTGATCGGTCCGGCGGGCGTGTTAGTCCCAATGCCGCTGTCGTTATATCGCCCATGGAGGGAATCCAGTTCTACGGCCAGTACAAGGAAGGCTACCGCCCTCCGAGCCTCCGTGAAACGCACTGGCATTATCAGGGACTGCTCTGGAATAATCCGGATTTGCAGCCCGAGATCGCCAAGGATTACGAAGCCGGCCTGAATATCCTGCGTAACAACGTTCTCCAATCCGGCGACAAGCTTCGCGTCAAGCTCGCCTATTTCGACAATCACTATGATGACTATATCGTCCGCTACCAGACCGGGAGTGGATCGACCGGATCCGACGCGGACCATAAATACGTATGGTACAATATCAACGGCGCCAACTTCCGCGGCTTCGAAATATCCGGCAACTATGACTCGGGCGCGTTTTTCCTCGAGGGCGCCTTCACCAAATACACCAAGGTTGAATATTGCGAGACAGCAGGAAGCTGCGCGCCGCCGACGTCACAGTTCGATTTGGCGAGCCCGACAGGCGCACTGAAAAACGATTACGCTGCGAATTATGTCCCGCCGAATTATGCCGGCAGCGTGACGGCCGGCATCCGGTTGTTCGATCAGAAGCTGACGTTGGGCGGACGGGTCCAGTTCTCATCGGCACGCTCGGGCAGCGTCTGGCCGCCAACCAGCGGCGATACATTCACTTGGCCCTCATATCAGGTGTATGACCTCTTCGGCATCTACAAGATCGATGACGACTCGACGATCAATTTCAGCATCGAGAATCTAACGGACCAATATTACTTCGGCGCGCTGACCTCGATCGCCGTCCCGTCGCCGGGCCGAACCGCCCGGATCAGCTACACGACGACGCTGAACGAAACGACGCCTCTCGTTCGTCATCTTCCTAACGCGAGACTCGGAAATGCCTCGGACGGCGCTCCGGGGAGCGACTGGACCGGTCTTTATCTCGGCGGCCACCTCGGTTACGGCCTGGCCCGCACCAAGGGAGTCACGACGGCCGGCGATGGAACGCCCGGAGCTATCCCGGCGACGGAGTCGGCTGACCTGAGCTTCCGCGATCTGACGAGAGGCTTGCAGGGCGGGTTCAATTATCAGTTCTCGAACCGCGTGGTGATCGGTATCGAGGGAGATTATTCCTGGACCAAGTTCCGGAAGACGCAGGACGCCATTGCAACGGAAGCCCCCAAGCTCACGACAGGCAGCTTCCTGCAGGCCAAGACCGACTACCAGTTCGACTGGACGGCGTCGCTGCGCGCCCGCGTCGGCTACGCTTTCGATCGCGTGCTTGTTTATGCGATGGGCGGTCGGACGTTCCTGAACGAAAGCGAAGTGCGCAGTCAGTATCGGGCCGTCAGTGGAAGCGTGCCTAGCACTCAACTCAACTTGCGCGAAGAGGTCTCAGTGACACGTAGCGGATGGACGTTCGGCGGGGGATTCGAATATGCGCTGACCAATAACTGGTCTCTTAAAGGAGAGTATTCTTACGATCATTTCGGAAATGAGGACTTCCTCTTCCCAAATGCGACCGCCGGCGTGACGCTGCCGTACGCGGTGCAGACCCAAATCTGCGCAGTTTACTTTCCTCCTTCCCGCGGCGGCGGATGTCGCCTCTATCGCACCCAGACAGTCACAGTTCCTGGCTCATCCCAGACCACAAACGGCCGCAAGGCGGAAAACGATCTTGATCTTCATGCAATCAAGATCGGCGTGAACTATCGCTTCTAATTCAAGGGGGGCGGCACTTTCACCGCGAGATCGACGCGCGTTACGACAAGTCCGAGGCCGATGTCTATTCCGCGCCGGCCGTGACGGCGACTGCATCGCTAGAGCCCAAGTTTCCCCACCTCTCGACGTGGGGTCCGAGGTTCGTCAGCAGGACGAACATTTGAGCAAGAGAAGAGGTAAAGATGACTTCGACCATCAACCTTACATCGGCCAGCAGCGATCTTTTGGGATATCTTACCGGTGCCTGGGAAAACGACTTCAACTACAATGACAACGGTGCTTTCTATCCGACCTCCTCACCCTACTCGGAATGGGCGGCGGGCAATAGCGGGGTTTCGGGCGTCTCGGGTGTGATCCTGCATGGCTCGGGATTCACCTACTCGCCTCCCGGCGGATTCAGCGGCACCATCACCGAACTCGACTTTGGCCACGGTCTTACTGGCAGCAGCAGTTCTGGTTTCGGATTGACCACGCCCGAACTTTCGATCGAACTCGGCGGCTCCGGCGGCACGAGCCCGGATACGACGTTCAATCAGGCAATCTATGTGCTCTCCCATGGCGGCAGTGTTTATGGCCAAACCGAGTTCGGTCAGCCCTTTGCCGGGCTGGTCGATTATCTCGGCGAGACGGGCACCACCCAGAACGGCACCTCCGGCGACGACTACCTGTACAGCTTCTATGGAAACGACGCGCTCTCCGGAAACGGCGGAAGCTCGGACTTCGACACGTTCAAGTGGGATCATAGCCTCTACGATTCCAGCCACGGTTTCGGAAACGACACGATCAGTGACTTCGTTCAGGGCAACGATCTCATCGATTTCAAGAACTATGGCTGGTCCGACTACAGCCAGTTCATCAGCGACAGCCATGTGAACGTCGCAGGTAACACCATCACCTACACCGATGGGACCAACGCGAGCCTGCACAGCACGGTCACGGTCGACGGCGTCTCGAGCCTGTCCGCGTCCGACTTCGCCTTCGTCTGATGGCACCACGAGCGCCACGAACAATGAAGCGGACACCGCCGCAGCCGTTGGCTGCGGCGGCTGTTTCCCGTTTCAAACAAGGCGCCGTCGCGCTGGCGCTGGTCAGCGGGGTCATCAACATCCTCGGCCTGACCGCACCGCTTTTCATGCTCCAGGTTTACGACCGCGTGCTGGCAAGCCGCAGCATTCCGACCCTGCTGGGGTTCTCCGTGCTGGCGATGATCGCCTATGGTTTTCAATTGCTTCTCGAAATCATTCGGTCGCGCGTGCTGCTGCGCGCCGGTGAATTTTTCGATCATGAGCTTTCCCGCCGTGTCCATGAGGCAGTTGTGCGGCTTGCTTTGCAGACACGCGCACCGGGGGATGGTCTCCAGGCCCTGCGCGACCTCGACAACATTCGCAGCTTTCTGTCCGGCCAGGGGCCGGCCGCCTTTTTCGATCTGCCATGGGCGCCGCTCTATCTGGCCATCTGCTTCGGCCTCCACGTATGGATCGGCCTCACCGCGCTGGCGGGGGCCGCCATTCTGACGGCCCTGACCATCCTCACCCACAAGTTGTCGTCGGCTCCGGTCCGGGAGACGATCAAATACGGCATGGAACGCAACGCGATCCTGGACGGGTCGCGCCGCAATGCGGAGGTAATCCGTGCATTAGGGCTCGGTGAACGAAGTGCAGACCGATGGATCGCGGTCAACAGGAAGTATCTGGCCGCGAACAGAAGGGCGGGAGACGTTGGCAACGCGCTCGGCGGCACCGCGCGCGTGTTTCGGATCATGTTGCAATCGGCGGTCCTTGGCGTCGGTGGGTATCTCGTCACTCAACAAAGTGCCACGGGCGGCGTCATGGTCGCCAGTTCCGTCATCTTGGGGCGCGCCCTCGCGCCTGTCGATCTCGCGGTCGCCACGTGGCGGTCCCTTTTGATCGCTCGGCAAAGTTGGGCGCGCCTGCGGGATCTCTTGTCGTTCGTCGCACCTCAAGCAAACATGACCCCGCTGCCGAAGCCGAAGGCGAATCTCACCGCTGAGAGGGTCGGCATCGTGGCGCCGGGCCATAGAAAACCAACGGTCGTCGAGGTCAATTTCGGTATTCACGCCGGCAGCGCGCTCGGTATCATCGGTCCCAGCGGCAGTGGCAAATCGACCCGGACCCGCGTTCTCGTCGGGGTCTGGCATCCCGCCCATGGCACGGTGCGCCTTGACGGCGCCTCGCTCGAGCAATGGGACAACGAAAGTCTTGGCCGCCACATCGGCTACCTGCCGCAGGATGTCGAGCTGTTCGACGGGACAATCGCCGAGAACATCGCGCGTCTCGATCCCTGTGCGGATCCCGACCATGTCGTGAAGGCGGCGAAGGCGGCTGGCGTCCATGACCTCATTCTTCGTTTCGACAACGGATATGACACGCCAATCGGCGAGGGGGGGTCGGCCCTTTCTGCGGGACAGCGTCAACGCATTGGTCTCGCACGGGCGCTTTATGGCGATCCGTTTCTCGTGGTTCTCGATGAGCCAAATTCCAATCTCGACACCGAAGGCGAGGGCACTGTCATTCAGGCGATTGCCGCCGTGCGTGCGCGCAAAGGAATAGCAATCGTCGTCGCACACCGGCCGAGTGTGCTCGGCATTGTCGATCTTGTTCTGATGATGGAAAACGGTCGCGCAAGAGCTTTCGGCCCGCGCGATGAGATCCTGCCGCGGATGATGAGGCCGACTTCTGTCCAGCCTGGGTTGAAAAGCTCACCCGCTGATCAGAGGGGGACACATTCGCTCGGACCGCTTCGAGTCGTAGCGGCGCCCGACGACACGTCTCCGGTCCCAACAGAGGAAGGCGATGTCTAACGCCGATGCTGACGCCGTGGTCCGCTCCATCCGGCACCACCTCATTTTCGGCGTTTTCGCTGTGCTTGCATTCACCGCGTGCATCGGCGGATGGTCGGCGGCGACAGAATTGGCTGGCGCCGTGGTCGCCGACGGCACCTTCGTCGTCGAGTCCTATGTGAAAATGGTCCAACATCCGACCGGTGGTGTGGTCGGCGAATTGTTGGTTCGCGAGGGTCAGCTGGTCAAAGCAGGCGATGTGCTGATGCTGGTGCTCTTGATCATCTTCATGGTCGCGGCGCCGCTCGCGACCGTCGATGTTCATGTCGATCTGCCGGCCTCGACCGCGCCGCCGGCGCCGCCTCCCGACAAGCCGGTTTACCTGACGTTGAAGCAGGACCTCACGCTCAATCTCGGCAACGACCCGGTGCCACGGGAGAGACTGCAAGCGGCGATCGAATCGTTCACTGGAGGCAACAAGGATGCGCGCGTCTTCCTGCGCGCTGGCAGGACCGTCGACTATCAACATCTCATGGAGGTGATGAACCTGCTGCGCGAGGCGAGCTATCTGAAGGTCGCGCTGGTCGGCCTCGAAGCGGCGTCAGCAAGCAAGAGCGAACCCGATGAGGCCCGCCCATCACCTGCGGTGGCTGCGCCATGAACGACTTCAATGGCTCGATCACGCGCCGGGCCAAGGTGAGCGAAGCCCTGCTGTGGCTGGCTGCGGGCCTCGTTACGGTCGGCGTCCATGCCGGAGCCGTGGCCTGGCTGCTGCGCGGGAAGGTGGTCGTGGCTGCAGACAATTCACCGCCGGCCGCGATCATGATCGAGCTCGCGGCCGCGCCGGAAGCAATCCAGGCTGCGCGGAACGAGATCACGCCGGACCAGAAATTGGCAGAAGAAAGCGTGCGGCGGAAGGAGCAGAGAGGCGAAGAACGGCCGCCTGAGCAGACGGCCGAACCGGCCACCAGGCCGGTCCAGCCGGCCGAACACCAGGAGATCAAGGAGAAGACCGTCGTGCTGGATAAAGCGGAGGTCCAGCTTCCGACGGAGCAGCCGAAGCCGAAGCCGAAGCAGGAAACCAAGAAGCAAAAACCGAAGGAGAACAAGCCGCCTCTTCGCAAGCAGCAAGCCGCTGCCGAATCGAAGGTCGCCTGGCAGGCGCACGTGGAGGCTCGGCAATCGGACCGCATTGCCGCCGCGCAGACCGCCTCGGGACTGTCGTCAATGTCGCCCGCCAATTGGCAGTCGCTGCTGATGGCTCATCTTGAGCGCCGCAAGCGCTATCCGTCGGACGCAAGAGAGCGCGGCGCGCGCGGGATCGCCTATGTGCGCTTCACGATCGACGGCGCCGGCAAGGTGCTGTCGGCAAGCCTGGTGCGATCGTCCGGATTCGCAGAACTCGATCAGGAGGTGGTGGCGCTGGTGCACCGGGCCTCGCCCGTTCCGGCGCCACCGCCGGGCGTCAGCCGGACGATCACCGTGCCGGTGAACTTCAACGTCAATTAGCGCGCTTCAAGGCGCCAGAGGATCGACAAAGCTACTGTCCTGATTTTCGCTCGAACCCCGCCCTGGCGAAAGGAGGGCGTGAAAGCAAGGAACACCGTTCTGGACGGTGGATTCAAACATGAGCCGGCCCGAACACCTGTTTCAAGAGTTTATCGACGCCCTGCAAACGGCGAGGGATGATCGCGAATTCGAACGGTTGGCAGCACGGTCGGCGCACGGCCTCGGCTTTCGATGGTTTGCGTATTTGAGCATGACCGAGAACGCGCCGAAGTTGATCTCCTCTTATCCGAGATCCTGGACCGACCGTTACTTCCGTCTGAACTATCAGCGCCTTGATCCGGTCATTCACCGCGCCCGCCATGAACACAGCCTGTTCGGCTGGACCACGCAGGGACCAATCCGCCTGCGCAGCAACGAGCAGCGACGGTTCTTCGTCGAGGCCGCGACCTTCGGCATCAAGTCCGGCATCACCATCCCGATCAGAAGCGGTTTCGGGCGAACCGCCGCATTCACCTTGGCAACCGACGATCCTAACTTGCAGCTCGACCGGTTGCTCGCTAGCTCAGGCGACATCCTGCAACTGATCGGCCTCTACTTCCACACCCATGTTTCCAAGCCGCCAGTCGCAACAGACGACGCCGGCAGCGGTGAGGCCATTCTCAGCCAGCGGGAGCGGCAGTGTCTGTCATGGGCCGCGCGCGGCAAGACGTTGGCCGAGACCGCAGTCCTGGTTGGCGTTACGCCTCGCACCATCGCGTTTCACGTGGAGAACGCCCGGCGCAAGCTCGGCGCGGTATCGATTGCGCATTGTGTCGCACTGGCGCTCCGTCGCGGCCTTCTGTCCTAGCGCCGCGGGCGCCGACCTTTCCGGATACGGCTCAGCTCAAAAAAAGCGTATTCACTTCGTCTGGAAACGCTTCTGCTTGCTTGCTAACGGTTGCTCAAGCTTCCTGACCTTGGCAGGTGACCTGTCAAATAGCACAGGCGCTCGACGGCGCGCGTTCTGCTCTGCTGCGCTCTCGCTTAAAGGGAGCTCGCCATGCGCGTCATTGTTCTCGATCATCGTCAGGCCGGACAGCATCTCCATTTGCTTGCCGAGATGTTTCGGCTGCGCCGCCGCGTCTTCAAGGATCGTCTTGGCTGGACCGTCTCCGTGTCGGGAGATTTTGAAATCGACATATATGACACCCTGGATCCGACGTATCTTCTGGCTATCTCGGAGCAGGGGACGGTCTTGGGCTGTGTGCGGCTGCTGCCCACCACCGGTCCGAACATGCTGTCGGATACCTTTGCGGTCTTGCTCGGTTGCAAGGACGCACCACGAAGCGAGCACGTCCTGGAGAGCTCGAGATTCTGCGTCGACACCGAGCGTGCGCCTCAGATCGGCCATGCGGGTGTCAATCGAGCGACCTTCGCCCTGTTCGCTGCGATGTTGGAGACCATGCGAGCAAGGGGCGCTCGGTCAATCGTAACCGTCACTGACACCAGGATGGAGCGCATCCTCAGGCGCGCCGGGTGGCCGCTTGAAAGATTGGCTCCGCCGCAGGTACTTGGTCAAACCACCGCGCTGGCCGGACTGCTGCACGATTCCGATCGGGTGCTTGAGGCGATGTACCATCACGCCGGTCTTGACGGTGCCGTTGTTGTGCTTCCCGGTGCAGGGGCGACGGCCGGCCTGGTCAGTCTCGAGTTCACGGCTCAAACAGGATGAACCGATGTTGGCCGATCCTCACCATAGCTGCATTGTTCTGTTGAACCCGACGCGTGGCAGAACGGATGCGCTTGCCGCGCTGCGCAGCGGAAGTCTGTTCCTGCTTCCGGTCTGTCACGAGTTCTTTGCCGTGCCTCAGTTCGCGGTCGGCGCGTATGAACGGGACGCGCTTCCGGATCAGATCACCGCTTCACTTGAGCATGTTGATCTGGACGCTCTGACTTTGTGGCGAGATCATCGATTTGCAGAGCGTCTTGCCCGCGCCGATGTCAGTGTCATTTTCCTGGGCGGAGGATTTCTGGAGGAAGAGGTCCTCATTGCGGCGCTGGAGGGGGCACGACAGGGTTACGATATCCGGCTGCTCGCAGACCTGGCGGTGGCGCGCCTGGAAGCCGACCGTGCGCTGGTTCTCGATCGGCTCGCCCACCATGGAATCGTCGCGACCACAATCCGGCAGGCCTTGTTGGAATGGGCGGTGTCGCTGGACGATCCGGCCGTGAGCCGAAAAATTCAAGGCTTGCTTTCGTAGCAGGCGCCTCCCGCAAGCTCCCGCTTGCGGGCCGGGCTCTCGTGAACCGAGCCCGTCTTGCGGTCTCGGCCTTCGGCTTCAATCCCTGGCGCAGCCGCCGCACTGCGATCCTCATTGGCCGCACGCGCCTTTGTGAAAAAAGGGTGTCAAAAGCACAATCTTGAGAAGTGGAAACCGGTCGCGACAAACGCAAAGCGTTTGCATCGGAAGGTCACCTCAAACAAACAGATCGGATCGATCCGATTCCGTCCAATCGGATGGTCAAGCGCGTCGTGGATGCGCCGGCCACGGCGAACAAGCAGACCTGATGGAGCCGGCCG
>NZ_PSRR01000234.1 GCF_004296405.1 Bradyrhizobium sp. Leo170 | reverse complement strand
AAAGCGGAATGTTTTTTACGTGAGGGCTGGACAGACTTTTGGCTGATTTGCCCGTCGGGTTGATTTGTCACACCCAAAGTGGCCACATCGTCATTGCGAGCCAACGGGGCGCGCGTTCGCGCGACCCGTTGGCTCGCAATGACGGCGGGCTCGAACCGCAGCACTCCCGGTAAGGGGCTTTTCGACGACGATCATTCGTGTACTAATAAACAATCCGACTTGATCGGCACGTCAGGTCGCGGGCACAATGCGCGGCGCAGGGATTGAGCGAAAAGGACAAGGCATGGCCCACGATGCACCGCAGGCGACCGGACCGAGCAAGCTGGTGATCCGCAATATCGGGCTGTTGCTGTCGGGGGCGCTGGAACGGCCGATCCTCGATGCCGACACCATCGTGGCCGAGAACGGCAAGATCACGGCGATCGGCCGCGCCAAGGATGTCGACACCGAAGGCGCCACCACCATCGTCGATGCCAATGGCACGACGGTGGCGCCGGGACTGATCGACAGCCACGTCCACCCGGTGGCGGGCGACTGGACGCCGCGGCAGAACCAGACCAACTGGATCGACAGCTATCTGCACGGCGGCGTCACCACCATGATCTCCGCGGGCGAGGTGCACATGCCGGGCCGGCCGCGCGACGTCGTGGGCCTGAAGGCGATGGCGATCTTCGCGCAGCGCGCGTTCTGGACGCTTCGGCCCGGCGGCGTGAAGGTGCATGCCGGCGCGCCGGTGATCGAATGCGAGATGGTGGAAGAGGATTTCAAGGAAATGGCCGCTGCCGGCGTCAAGCTGCTCGGCGAGGTCGGCCTCGGCGGCGTCAAGGACGGCCCGACTGCGCGGAAGATGGTGGGATGGGCGCGCAAATACGGCATCCAGAGCACGATCCACACCGGCGGACCATCAATTCCCGGCTCCGGTCTGATCGACAAGGATGTCGTGCTGGAGGCCGATACCGACGTGGTCGGCCATATCAATGGCGGCCACACCGCCCTGCCCGACGACCAGATCCGCTGCATCTGCGAGGGCTGCAAGCGCGGCCTCGAACTGGTTCATAACGGCAATGAGCGCTCAGCGCTCTACACGCTGCGCACCGCGCGCGAGATGGGCGATCTTCACCGCGTCATCCTCGGCACCGATGCGCCCGCCGGCTCCGGCGTGCAGCCGCTCGGGATCTTGCGCATGGTCTCGATGCTGTCCTCACTCGGCGAACTGCCGGCCGAGATCGCGTTCTGCCTCGCCACCGGCAACACCGCGCGGATGCGCGAGCTGGATTGCGGATTGGTCGAAGTCGGCCGCGCGGCCGATTTCGTGCTGATGGACAAGGCGCAGCATTCGCCGGGCAAGACCATCCTGGAGAGCGTGCAGCTCGGCGATTTGCCGGGCATCGGCATGACCATCATCGACGGCATCGTCCGCACCCAGCGCAGCCGGAACACGCCGCCGGCCGGCAAGGTGCCGGAGATCGTGGGGCGGTGATAGTCCCGCTGTCATTCCGGGGCATCGCGCAGCGATGAGCCCGGAATCCATTTTGCCGCGTGCTCTGCGGCGAGATGGATTCCGGGCTCGATGCTTCGCATTGCCCCGGAATGACGGATGTAGCGGAGTGCGTAGGGTGGGCAAAGGCGCGGAGCGCCGTGCCCACCATCCAGCTCACTGCTCGGGATGGTGGGCACGCTTCGCTTTGCCCACCCTACGGATTCGCTCGCACCGTCACTCGATCACCTGCACCACTTTCTGCTGCTGCGGATCGACCAGCACGATCTGGTCGCCGACGGCGAGATAGCGATAGTTCCTGAGCTCGGCATTGTTGCGCACCATCTCCTCCGGCACGGGCTGCAGCGACAGGCAGTTCGACGCCGACGTTCCGCCTGCCGGCGTCTTCGCGCCGACCGTGGTCGAGGAACTCCGCGCCAATTCCCTGAACTTCCTGCGCATGTCGTCGGTGATGACGATGCGGTCGTGGCCGTAGGCTGCGGCGCCGCCCCAGCCCGGCCCGTCGTCAAGGATGTCGACGATCTCGCGCCGCCGCGGATCGACGATGACGACCCTGTTGTCAACGAGCGTGTAATCGTAGTCGCGATATTCTGGAGCGATCCGCACGATGTCGGCCGGCAGGCGGTGGGGCTGGATGCTCGGCGGCAATCGCTGGCCGATATTGACGCTCACATTCGAGGTCCGGGTCGCCGTTCGCTCGCTCCGCAGCCGATCCACGATCTGCTTGCCCTGGTCGTCATTGACATCAGCGGCGCGCTGACCGTCCTGTCCAGGCACCTGGCCGGCGCGAGGGCTCCCCTCACGCTTTTGATCCGGCACCTGCGCGATGGCCGCTCCGGCGCTGATCGTCAGTGCGATTGCCGTCGCGCAAAACCAATTGGTCTTCATCGCCGACTCCTGTTGGTCCCCGCTGCCCGTAGTCAGAATCGCAACCGGGCTTGCCGCATTTTGTTCCTGGGGCGGCGCCCTTGCGACGGTGATGGTGGGGCACGCCTCGTAGGGTGGGCAAAGCGCAGCGTGCCCACCTTTCTTGCACCGATCGTGGATGGTGGGCACGCGGAGCCTGTCATCGGGCGCGCGTTCGCGCGACCCGTTGGCTTTGCCCACCCTACGAATGCCCTGACGTTAACGCAGCTTGCTGAGCAGCGCGATCAACATCTCGCGCTCCTTGCCATCGAGCGGCGCCAGCGTTTCCTTGGTGATCGCCAGCGCGTTCGGCGCAACTTTCTCGACCGTCTGCTGGCCCGTGCGGGTCAGGCTGACGAGGAGGCGACGGCCGTCCTCGGGATCAGAACTGGTCTCAGTCAGGCCGCGCGCGGTGAGGCGGTCGATGACGCCCTTGATGGTGGCGACATCCATCGCCGTCAGCCGGCCGAGCTGGTTCTGCGAGCACGCCCCCGTCTCGGCGAGCTTCGACAGCGCCGCCCATTGCGGCGAGGTCAGGTCGACGCCGATCTCGCGGGCGAAGATGGTGGCGTGGCGCTGCCAGACCTGGCGCAGCAGGAAGCCGATCTGCTCGTCCAGAATGTAGCTGGTCTTCTGCGGTTTTGGATTACGTTTCACTGCCCCGTTTCTGGCCATCACACTTCCTCAGAGCGACAGATGCGCATCGCGGATATCAGGCCGCGCGTCGAGCTCGGCCATCGTGCCGCCGAAGCAGATGCGGCCGCGCTCGATGATATAGGCGCGATCCGAGATCAGGCGCGCGAAATGCAGGTTCTGCTCGGAGACGACGATGCTCACGCCCTCCTTCTTCATGGCAAGGATCGCATCGACCATCTGCTCGACGATCTTAGGCGACAGGCCTTCGGAAGGCTCGTCGAGCAGCACCAGCGACGGATTGCCCATCAGCGTGCGCGCGATGGTCAGCATCTGCTGCTCGCCGCCGCTCATGCGGCCGCCCGCACGACCCCGCATCTCGCCGAGATTCGGAAACAGCGTGAACAGTTTTTCGCGCGTCCAGTATAGTGCGTTGGCGCGCCTCTGTTGACGGCCGACCTCGAGATTCTCCTCGACCGTCAGGTCAGTGAAGATGCGCCGCTCCTCCGGCACGTAGCCCAGCCCACCGCGCACGATCGCGTGCGTCGGTTCGCGCGAAACGTCCCTGCCCTCGAAGACGATGCGCCCCGAGCGGTTCTCGACCAGGCCGACAATGGAGCGGAAGGTCGTCGACTTGCCGGCGCCGTTGCGACCGAGCAGCGCGACCACCTCGCCCTCGCCGACATCGAGCGCGATATCGAACAGGATATGCGCCGGTCCATAGAAGCTGTTGAGATCCCTGACCTGGAGCTTCATACGTGGGCTCCATCGCGGTGGCGCGCGTCATAGACCAGGCCCTCGCCGAGATAGATGGCGCGAACCTGCGCATTGCCGCGGACTCCCTCGGGCGATCCCTCGGCAATCAGGCTGCCGCGGTTGAGCACCAGAATGCGGTCGGCATGCTCGAACACGACGTCCATGTCGTGCTCGGTGAAGAGCACGCCGATCGACTGCTCTCGCGCGATCGTGGCGGTGAGCCGCATCAACTCGATACGCTCGCGCGGCGCCATGCCGGCGGTCGGCTCGTCCATCAACAGCAGTTTTGGATGATTGGCGAGCGCGACCGCAAGCTCGAGCCGCTTGAGGTCGCCATAAGCGAGCTCGCCACAGGGACGCTCGGCATAGGCGCCCATGCCGACGAGATCGAGCAGCCGGCCGGCCTCCTCGCGCGCGAAATCCGGCGTCGAGCTCCAGAGATTGAAGAGCTGGTGCCGGTGCGAGACCAGCGCGACCTGCACGTTCTCGCGCACCGTCATGGTCGGAAAGGTCGCGGTAATCTGAAAGGTGCGCCCCACGCCCAGCCGCCAGATCGCGCGTGGCTTCTTGCCGACGGTTTCCTCGCCCAAGATCGTGATGCGGCCGGAATCCGGGATGTTCTGGCCGTTGAGCATATCGAAGCAGGTGCTTTTGCCGGCGCCGTTCGGGCCGATCAGCGCCAGGATCTCGCCGGCACGCAGTTCGAAGGAGACGCCGCGCACGGCGTGCACGCCGCCATAGGATTTGGTCAGGCCTTCGACCGACAGCAATGTGGGGACCATGCTCATTCGGCGGTCTCGACGCGCGAGGTGAGAAGCGGCGAATTCGACGATGACGATTTGCGGCGGCGGCTGATGATCGAGTCCAGCGTGCCGACGATGCCTTTCGGGAAGGCGACCACGATCAGCACGATGAAGGCGCCGAGCACCAATTTCGACCAATCGGTCTGGCTGACCAGCCAGATGTTCAATGCCTTGTAGACGATGGCGCCGACCACTGCGCCGGACACCGTCTCGACGCCGCCAAGCAGCACCATGACCAGCGCATCGACCGAGAGCGAAATGCCCATGTTGTCAGGGAAGACGCTGCCCTTCAGATACGCGAACAACGCGCCGGCGAGGCCGGCCACGGTGCCCGCGATCACGAATGCAGTCCACTGGATGCGTTTGCCGTTGATGCCAACAGCCTCGCTGCGCAACGGCGAATCCCGCGTCGCGCGCAACGCGAATCCGAAGGGCGAGAACACGATGATGCGGAGGACAATGACCGCGAGCGCGGCGATGCCGAGCGAGAGCCAATAGAAATGCGATGGGCTCGCCGCCCATTTTTCCGGCCACACGCCGAGGATGCCGTTGTCGCCACCGGTGACGGCCACCCATTGGAACGCGATCGACCACACAATCTGGGCGAAGGCGAGCGTCAGCATCGCGAAATAGACGCCGGAGAGTTGCACGGCGAAGAAGCCGAACACGGCGGCGCCGACGAGCCCGAGCAGCGGACCGAGCAGCAGGCATACGATCATCGGCAGCCCCGCCAGCTTGGCCAGGAAGGCGACGCCATAGGCGCCGAGGCCGAAATAGGCGGCGTGACCGAAGGAGGCGAGCCCGCCGACCGACATCAGGAAATGCAGGCTGACGGCGAAGATCACGAAGATCGCGATCTCCGAGCCGACGGTGAGCGCGTAATTGCCGCCGAACAACGGCAGCGCGGTAGCCACGATCAGCGCGGCGAGCGCGGCCAATCGCTCGTTCGAGGTCCAGGGCCGCCAGGGATTGACGGTGAGGCCCGGCGTGCGGCGCGCCGGCGCTTCCGGTTTGCCGAACAGGCCCCAGGGGCGGACGATCAGGACCACCGCCATCACCAGGAACACGAGGATGATGGAGATCTTCGGGAAGACCAGGATGCCGAAGGCATTGAGCTCGGACACCAGCACCGCGGCCACGAAGGCGCCGATGATGCTGCCGAGGCCGCCGATCACGACGACGACGAACACATCGACGATGATGCGCAGATCCATCGCATGATGCACCGCATCGCGCGGGATCTGCAGCGCGCCGCCGAGGGCTGCGAGGAAGACACCGACCGCAAACACGCTGGTGAACAGCCATTTCTGGTTGACGCCGAGCGCTGCGACCATGTCGCGGTCCTGCGTCGCCGCGCGCACCAGGATGCCCCACCGGGTGCGCTGGAACAGCAGCCAGAGGATGCCGAGCACGACGGGGCCGAGCACGATCAGGAACAGGTCATAGCTCGGGATGTTCTGGCCGAAGAAATCGACCGCGCCCTTGAAGCCGGGCGCGCGGCGGCCAACCAGGTCGCTCGGGCCCCAGATCAGCACGACGATATCCTGAACCATGAGCGTCAGGCCGAAGGTCGCGAGCAACTGGAACAGTTCTGGCGAATGGTAGATCCGCCGCAGCAGCACCATCTCGACCAGCACGCCGACGATGGCGACGACAAGCGCTGCGACAACGATGCCGCCCCAAAAGCCGAGCGCGCCGGAGAAGCGCTCGGTGAGCGTGAACGCAATATAGGCGCCGAGCATGTAAAAGGCGCCATGCGCGAAGTTCACGATCCGGGTCACGCCAAAGATGATCGACAGCCCCGAGGCGACCAGGAACAGCGAGGCGGCGCTGGCAAGTCCGGTCAGGAACTGAACGACGTAAAAGGCCATCGGCGGTCCGGGTTGGAGGTTGAGTCACCTCTCCCCGCTCTTTTGCGGGGAGAGGTCGAATTGTCCCGGCGATGCGAAGCATCGTCCGGCGCAATTCGGGTGAGGGGCTGTCTCCACGCGCACGACTCGTGGAGGCAGCCCCTCACCCCAACCCTCTCCCCGCCGGGCGGGGAGAGGGAGAAGATCCGCATCAATCCTTCGGCCGGAGCTTTTCGATCTCGGCATCGCCAGGCAGATAGTCGGAGCCCTTCTTGTAGGAGGACTCCACCATCACGCCCTTGCCGTCCTTCAGCGCGGTCTTGCCGACGTAAGCACCGAGCGTCGACTGGTGGTCGATCTTGCGGAAGGTGATCTCGCCGAACGGCGACGACACCGACAGGCCTTCGGTCGCCGCGATCAGCTTCTCCGGATCGGTCGAGTTCGCCTTGGTCAGGATCGCCGCCGCCGACTTGATGGTCTGGTAGCCGACGATCGAGCCGAGCCGCGGGTAATCCTTGAACTTGGCCTGGTACGCCTTCAGGAACGCCTCGTGCTCCGGCGTCTTGATCGCGTACCAGGGATAGCCGGTGACGATCCACCCCTCAGGTGTTTCGTCCTTGAGCGGATCGAGATATTCCGGCTCTCCGGTCAGGAAGCTCACCACCGCGCGGTCCTTGAACAGGCCGCGGGTGTTGCCTTCGCGCACGAGCTTCACCAGATCGGCGCCGAAGGTGACGTTGAGGATCGCTTCCGGATTGGCGGCGGCAACCGCCTGCACCACCGGGCCGGCGTCGATCTTGCCCTGCGGCGGCCACTGCTCGTCGACCCAGACGATGTCCGGGCGCTTCTCCGACATCAGCTTCTTGAACACAGCAACGGCCGACTGGCCGTATTCGTAGTTCGGCGCGATGGTGGCCCAGCGCTTGGCCGGCAGTTTTGCGGCGGCCTCGACCAGCATCGCGGCCTGCATGTAATTGGAGGGGCGCAGACGGAAAGTGTAGCGGTTGCCCTTGGACCAGGTGATGGCGTCGGTCAACGGCTCCGCGGCGAGGAAGAATACCTTCTTCTGGTTGGCGAAGTCGCTGACGGCGAGCCCGATATTGGAGAGGAAGGTGCCGGCGAGCATCGCGACGTTCTCGCTCGAGACGAGTTCGTTCGCGGCAGTCTGCGCATCGGCCGGCTTGCCGTTGTCATCCTTGGAGATGACGACCAGCTTCTTGCCGTTGATACCGCCGGCGGCGTTGATCTCCTCGACCGCGAGCTGCCAGCCCTTGCGATAGGGCTCAGTGAAGGCGGGCAACAGCGAATAGCTGTTGATCTCGCCGATCTTGATCTCGCTCTGGGCCATGGCAGCGTCAGCCATGCCCGCAACCAGGACCGCGAGCCCTGCCCCAATCAAATAATTCCGCATCCCTTACCTCCGAATGTCCAACAAAATTATCTCAAACCGTCTTCGCCCTTGATCTCCGCGACCGTCAGCCCGCCGACGCGCGGCAGCGGCCGGCCAGAATCGGTGACCGCGACCGCCACCATGATCTCGTTGGCCCGCGGCGCGTCGTTGATCTGTACCTCCATGCCATCGAAATGGCTGCGCACGAAAGCCGCATCCTTGTGCCCGAGCGGGATATCCAGCGTCGTCCCCGGACCAGAACGCTTTTTCGAGGACGGAATCAATGCGGCGCCTTTACCCAGGACCTTGCGGACCGGCGCTCCCATCTTGGGATGCAAAATCGCGGCCGCATGCTCGAGCTCGCCGTTTTCGCCGACGGCGGCGGCCTTGCCATAGGAATGCGCCTTGGAGCCCTCGATGCCGAGCGCCGCCACCGCCCGTTTCGACAGCAATTCGCCGAGTTCCTCGCCAATCGCGATCAGGGGCGAAAGATCCTCGACATAGCGGCCGGCAAAGGGGTTCTCGATCACCGCGATCGCCGCCGCGCGCCGGGTCGCCGGGGCGATGGTCTTGCCCATCTCGATGTGGGTCTCCTCGACCACCGTGACGATCTTGCGAATGATGGCACTCATCGGTTTCCGCCCTGTTGTCTTCGGCCCGGTTTCTGATCAGGTCCGCGCATTCTCTATCGCGCATTCATGAACGAGTTGCGATTCCGGCATCCTCGGCGCACGCGCCCTTACGATCACCGTCTCGCCAAGCAGGCGTAGCGCCGCGCCCTCGATCAATCCTGCCGCGAGGCATTGTCGCGCGCAAACCGCACCCGCTTCAAGGGCATCGGCGATCTCGCGAGCCGACAATGGGCCGACCTCCCGCGTCACCAGGCGCGGGCCGAGGTCGCTGTCGGGCTGCAGTTCATTTGCCGGGCGGCGGACAATCTTAGGGTGTCCGGGCAGGTCGACGGCGTTGGCGATAACGGTCGCGGCGGCATCGGCTGCGGAGGCGGTCCGCGCCAGCACGGTGACGGCATCGGCGATCCCGAACGAGAAGCTGCGGCCGTGACGGCCGCTGGTGGCGATGCCGCGGATGGGATCGTCGGCGCCGATCACCATGGTCTGCAGCAGGCCGCGACGATCGGGACGGTCGATCAGGCCGACGGTGAACTGCTCGTAGCCGGCAAGATGCAGGGCGATGTCGCCACCATTGTTGACATAGGCCCGATCGAGCAATGCAGCCTCCAGCATCGCGCCGAGGATTTCCTCGGCCACGCTGCCCGCGACCGCGGCCATCGGCGTGATGAAGCGGTCGGCGGCGAAGGGCGCCACCGCCGCATGCATGCGGCGCGCGACGTCGCCATGGAGGGCGCAGTGCATCGGATGGGCCGCCTTGCGTAACTCGCCGAGCTCCATGCAGAGCCCATCCAGCAGGCCGGTGAAGCGGCACACCGCGGCGTCATAGGCTGCGCGCACGGCGGTCTCGCTTCCCGTCGCCTCCACGATCAGATCGATCGGTCCGTCCTGCAAATGCAGCCGCTTGCCATCAGGAAGAAGCGCGATTTGCGGACGTCTCGTCATGTTCGCCTCCCCGAGGTGAAGAGCATCGGCCGGATCTCGGCGCTGTCGCGCAGCGAGGACAGCGGCCGCACATAATCCATGTGGCCGCCGAGCGCCGCATAGTCGGAAAGTTTTAGCGTGAACTCGATCGGCGCGACCAGCGCCGGCGTCGGCACGTAACCGAATGCCCCTATCGGCATCTGCGTGACATCGACCATGAAGGTGATGCCGCCGCCCGGCCAGACATAGACAGGCGCACCGCCGCTGGTGACGCGGGTCAGCGCATCCTTCACCGAGCGCGTCAGCCGCACCGGATTGTCGGTGACGCCGGCGCGCAGCGAGCCGCCGGCGCCGGCCATGAACAGCACGGTGCACAGCGCCGGTTCGCAATTCTCCTGGATGCGCTCGACCGAGAATTTAAGCTCCGGCGGCATCTCCTGCTCGATCGGCCGCAGCGCCTCGTCGAGCACGTAATAGGCCGCGTGCTCGCCGGTGGTCGAGACCATCAGCATGGTCAGCCCCGGCCGCGCTTCCTTGGGATCGAACGGGCCGAGCACGGAAAGCGGATCGGAGATCCTGGTGCCGCCCCAGCCCGTGCCGGGCTCGGCCACCTGGAAGTAGCGGCCGGGCGTCGAGCGGCGGCCTTTCATCTTGATGCCGGTGTCAGGAATATCCAATAGCTTGCCGGCCTGGTGCTCCGAGAGCACGCCGGTGATGTGGTCATCGACAACAACGACCTCGTCGACCTTGCCGTGCCATTGCTTGGCGAACATGCCGATGGTCGCGGAGCCGCAGCCGACGCGCATGCGCTCTTCCTGCACGCTGTTGACAACAGGCGCCTGGCCCGCCTGCACCACGACAGTAGCGCCGCCGTCGATCGCAAGTTCCACCGGCTTACAGTTGGAAAGATCCATCAGCGTGTCACAGGTGACGCGGCCCTCCTTCTTGGAGCCGCCGGTCAGATGATGCACGCCGCCGAGCGACAGCATCTGCGAGCCGTATTCGCTGGTGGTGACATGCCCGACCACTTCGCCCTGCGCGCGCACCGCCGCAGTCTCGGGGCCGAGATAGCGGTCGGTGTCGATCTTCACCTTGACGCCGCAATAGGAGAAGATGCCTTCGGTCACGACGGTGACCATATCGACGCCGTCGATGTCCGACGACACGATGAAGGGCGCCGGCTTGTAATCGGGATAGGTGGTGCCGGCGCCGATCGCGGTGACGAAGATATCGCCCTGGTGGACGATCTTGCCGTCCCAGTCGCCGCTCGCCTGGAACGGCACCACGCGCCCGCCATGCTCGAGCGCGCGCGACAGCACGATATGCGGATCGACGCGCACCAGTCTGCCGTCGTGATTGGCATAGCGATCGCAGGCGCCCGCCGCCCCTGGCTTGATGTAGCACATCACCGGACAGGCATCGCAGCGGATCTTGTCAGAAGCGGCAACGTCAGCCATCGCGAACAAGCCTGGTGTTGGGAGGCGGCGTCATCTTCTCCCCGGGATCTCAATCATCGGGGATATCGTTCGTATACGAATGATCCTGCGCGCAGGTTGTAACCCTGTCAAGCGGATGCAATCGCGAAAAACCACAGCTGCCGAATAAAACCTCATTTGCCTCCCCGCTTTGTCCAGAAAGCGGGCAGCGCAGTGCAGCAAAAAGCGAGCAGCTTGCACGTTTGTACACAAACGTTATCCTCCGATGCCATCGATCGCCGATTTTGCGATCGCCCGTTTTGCAATGCAATCATCGAAACGCCTATCGAAGCCTTTGGGGACCACGAGCCGATGCGCCTGACCGTCAACGGCAGGATTGTCGATGTCGACGCCGCTCCGGACACCGCACTGCTTTACGTGCTGCGCAACGATCTCGAACTGAACGGACCGAAATATGGTTGCGGCCTCGGCGAATGCGGCGCCTGCGCGGTGCTGATCGACGGTGTCGCGGCGCGATCCTGCGTGATCCCGATCGATGGCTGCGTCGGGCGCGACATTCTGACGCTCGAAGGGCTCGGCACGCGCGAGCGTTCTGATCCCGTGCAGCAAGCCTTCATCGCCGAGCAAGCCGCGCAATGCGGCTATTGCCTCAACGGCATGATCATCACGACCAAGGCGCTGCTGACGCGCAATCCGCGTCCGAACGAAAACGAGGTGCTGGAGGCGTTGCGCTACAATCTCTGCCGCTGCGGCGCGCATATCGAGATCATCCGCGCCGCCATGCGCGCGGCCGGCCACCAACTCGAGGCGCGCGATTGATGGCCTCGCAGGAGAATCCCGTGCGGCCGGACGGCTCGCTCACCGTTGTTCGACGATCGGATGCGAACGGCGCGTTCGAGACCTTCATCAGGATCGCGGCGGATGGCTTCGTCACCGCCTATAACGGTCATGTCGATCTCGGCACCGGCATCCGCACTGCGCTCGGGCAGGTCGTCGCCGAGGAACTGGACGTGTCCTTTGCCCGCGTCGTCGTGGTGCTCGGCGACACCTCGCAGACGCCCAACCAGGGTCCGACCATCGCCAGCGAGACCATCCAGATATCGGCGGTGCCGCTCCGCAAGGCGGCGGCGCAGGCGCGGCACTTTTTGGTCGCGCGCGCGGCGGAACGGCTCGCACTATCAAGCGACGAACTCGCGATCGAGGACGGACTGGTCCGCGGCAAGGACAACCGCAGCATCACCTATGGCGAATTGATCGCGGACGAGACGATTCGGCTCGAGCTGGCCGACGATGTGCCGGTGAAGGCCGTCGATGCCTATGCCGTCGTCGGGCGTTCGGTGCCGCGCGTCGATCTTCCGGCCAAGGCAACCGGAGAACTGGTCTACGTCCACGATGTACGCGTGCCCGGCATGCTGCACGGCCGCGTGGTGCGCCCGCCCTATGCCGGCGTCGATGCCGGGCCGTTCGTCGGCACCAGCCTGATTGCAGTCGACGAAGGTTCGGTACGCAACATTCCAGGCCTCGTCGCGGTCGTACGGATCGGCGATTTCGTCGGCGTCGTCGCCGAGCGCGAGGAGAATGCGATCAAGGCGGCGGCGCAACTGACGGTCACCTGGAAGCCGGGACCTACGCTGACCAGTCTGGATGATGTCGAGCAGGCGCTGCGCGCCAATCCCTCGACGCCGCGCACGCTGCTCGACAAGGGCGATGTCGATAGCGCGATCAAGGCCGCCACGAAGCCGATGCAGCGGACTTACCTTTGGCCCTACCAGATGCATGGCTCGATCGGCCCGTCCTGTGCGGTGGCGGACTATCGCGACGGTGCGATCCGCGTCTGGTCGGGGACGCAGAACCCGCACATCCTGCGCGGCGACCTCGCGCTCCTGATCGAGCGGCCGGAGACCGAGATCGAAGTAATCCGGATGGAGGCGGCCGGCTGCTATGGCCGCAACTGCGCCGACGACGTCACAGCGGATGCGCTCTTGCTCTCGCGCGCGGTCGGCCGTCCCGTGCGCGTGCAATTGACGCGCGAGCAGGAGCACGCCTGGGAGCCGAAGGGCACCGCGCAACTGATGGATATCAATGGCGGCTTGAACGCGGACGGCAGCGTCGCGGCCTACGACTTTGCCACGCGCTATCCCTCGAACGGCGCGCCGACGCTGGCGCTTCTGCTCACCGGGCGGATCGCGCCGACGCCTGCTGTCTTCGAGATGGGCGACCGCACCGCGATCCCGCCTTACGATTACGAGCATATGCGCGTGGTCGCCAACGACATGCCGCCGATCGTGCGCGCCTCCTGGTTTCGCGGCGTCTCGGCACTGCCGAACACCTTTGCGCATGAATCCTATATCGATGAGCTCGCAACTGAAGCCGGCGTCGATCCGATCGAATACCGGCTGCGCTACCTCAAGGACCAGCGCGCGATCGATCTCGTCAATGCGGTCGCCGAACGCGCCGGCTGGAAGCCGCGGCCGGTGCGCGAGGAGAAGGTCGCGGAGGGCGACATCGTGCGCGGGCGCGGCTTTGCCTATGCGCTCTACGTCCACAGCAAGTTTCCGGGCTATGGCGCGGCATGGTCGGCGTGGATCGCCGATGTCGCGGTCAACAAGGCAACCGGCGACGTCAGCGTGACGCGCGTCGTGGCCGGCCAGGATTCCGACCTGATGATCAATCCGGACGGCGTGCGCCATCAGATCGAGGGCAACATCATCCAGTCGACCAGCCGCGCGCTGATGGAGGAAGTCACCTTCGAACGCGGCGCGGTGACGGCACGGGAATGGGGCGCCTACCCCATCATCAAAATCCCGGAGCTTCCCAAGATCGACGTGCTGATGCTGCCGCGGCAGGACCAGCCACCGCTCGGCGTCGGCGAATCCGCTTCTGTGCCGAGCGCGGCCGCCATCGCGAACGCAATCTATGATGCGACTGGCGTTCGTTTCCGCGAGCTGCCGTTTACGCCCGAACGTATCCTGAAGGGATTGCACGGCGAGCAACCGACTGCTGAGCCTACGCTGGCGCCACCGCCGCCTGCTCCGTCGAACAAATGGCAAAGACCGTTCGCGAAACGTCCCGGCGTGCTCGCAGGCATCGCCGCGCTCTGTGCGGCCGCCGTCGGCATCGGCGCGGCCGTGCTGCCCTGGCGGGCGATCGCGCC
>NZ_PSRR01000233.1 GCF_004296405.1 Bradyrhizobium sp. Leo170 | reverse complement strand
ACGCAAAGCGCCGCGAGAACGCAAACTCACATCCCCACGCTGTCTGACACATGAATGAGAAGCCAACCCCGTCATTGCGAGCGTAGCGAAACAATCCATAGCGCCGCTTGTGGAGAGGTGGATTGCTTCGCTCCGCTCGCAATGACGCCGTCGTCCTGGCGAAAGCCAGGACCCATAACCACGGGCCTTTGTATGTGCTCCGCTGCAACCGCTTGCTCGCACCACAACAACTCCCTGTGGTTATGGGTCTCCGCCTGCGCGGGGACGACAGCGGTGCAAGCTGTAGGGTGGGCAAAGCGACTTGTCCGCCGTAGCTCAACGAGCGAAGGCGGAAGCGTGCCCATCATCGCGAGCACGGCACTGGATGGTGGGCACGGCGCAAGTGCGCCTTTGCCCACCCTACGGTCTCAAGCGCAAGCGCTTGCTCGCGCGCCGCTCACCGCCAAAACCGCTGCAGCACATGCTCCCACAGCCACGCCCACGCGATCCCGCCGATGTCGCCGAGCTGCAGCAGCACCGCGACCCAGACAAACGCCGAGACGAAATTCGCGATCTGGAACGGCTGCTGCGGCATCCGCAGCATTCCCGCGACGATCGGCACCGAGGCGCGCAAGGGGCCGGAGAAGCGGCCGATGAAGATCGCGAGCACGCCCCATTTCTTGAGGAAGGCCTCGCCGTGCACCAGGAGATTGGGATGCCGCGAGAACGGCCACATCCTGGCGATCGCATGATCGAACTTGCTGCCGATCCAGTAGGACAGCCAGTCGCCGAATGCAGCACCGAGCGCGCCGGCGGCGAGCATCGGCAGGAAGGCGATGCCGCCGGACCTCATCATCATCCCGATGCCGACCAGCACAGCCCAGGCCGGCACCACGAGCGAGAGGAAGGCGAGCGATTCCGCGAAGGCAAGCGCAAACACGATCGGCGCCGCCCAGGCGCGGTGATCCCTGACGAACTCGACGACATGCCGGGCGGATTCTTCGAGGGACATCGTACCGCCGCTTCCGATCCGCCTTGTCCGTCACCCTTGGCCGATACCACCACTCCGCCCGGGATTTTCCGGCGAATTGCGCACGCCCGACACCGAGCGCTGGGTCGAGGCGCTGGAGAGCCGATCAAGGCGGCGCATCCCGAAATGTCGCCGTTCATCAAGCCACAAATCCGTCACCACTATAAGGCGGTGCGCAACATCAGGTTCGACGGTGGCTAAAATTGAGGCTATCATGCCGACGTGCGAAAGCGAAAGATGCAGGCCAGCCTTCACGACTTTGCGCTGGCGCAGCCGGAACTTTCGCCCTAATCTCTCATTAGTTTTGCAGTTTCATCCAGCAAGGGAGTGCGGGGATGGCGACGCAAATCGTGATGGATCACACTGGCGACAGCCGGCACAATTTCAATCCCGCCGACGAGAAGGCCTTGCGCGAAGCGCAATTGCGCTTCGACGCATTGATGAAGAGCGGTTACACCGCTGCGGTGCGGGACGTGTCGGGGCAGCCGACCGTGGTCCGTTCCTTCGATCCGAACGCCGAAGAGACGCTGTTCTATCCGCGACTTGTCGGCGGCTAGGCCGGTCCATCATGTCCGGCAGGCTGTCGCGGGCGTTCGCCGAGGCCGCGCGGCTCTCGCGCGCGGCCTGGCGGCGGTTCGTCGAATATTGCGTACTGGATGACAGCCAGTCGCGCGGTCTGGCGCTGCTGAAGGAATGGCTAACGCCCGAGCAGCTCGTGCAGTATGAGACGAGCGGCTATTTCGACGTGGTCGGCTGCCACTCTGGCAGACGCTACCGGATCCGCCACGGCACCGGCATGAACATCTATGAATTGGACGAGCTCGGCCGGCTGCATGCGGGTTGGTGTTTTGTGCCCCGGGACACGCTGGTGGCCGGCGACGTCATGCTGGCGCAAAAAATCGCGCTCGAAGCCAACGAGCGCTCGGCGCTTGCGGTGGCGCGAAGCTTCCCCGTCCGCTGGCGGCCGACATAGTCGGGCTGTCGCAGCTTAGCGTCGCGGCTCTTACCGTCGCGGCTCTTACCGTCGCGACAATGGGGCTGGTGGCGGCGGCGCGGTGGTGCCGGGGCCGAGCGAGCGTTGCACCATCGCGGTGTCGGCCCAGCGGCCGAAGCGATAGGCGACGCCGGGCAACAGCCCGACCCGGGCAAAACCGAAACGCTCGTGCAGCGCCAGCGAGGCCGCGTTGTCGCTGTCGATATAGCCGATCATCTGGCGAAAGCCGGCGGCCGCGCACGCGTCGATCAGTTCGCCGAGCAGGAGGCGCCCGATGCCGCGGCCGACCTGGTCGTGACGGACATAGATCGAATGCTTTACCGCATAGCGATAGGCCGGCCGCTTCCGGAACAGCACCACATAGGCATAGCCGACCACCTCGCCGTCACGGGTCGCAACCAAATGAGGCAGGCGATGGTTGCGGAAATTTTTGCGCCGGTCGCGGAAATCATCCGGCTCCGGCACCCCGCTGTCCTCGACGCTGTCATCGACGCCGCGCCGGATGTGGCGGCGGTAGATCGACAGCATGGCCTCGACATCGGCCTCGCGCGACGGCCTGACGATGATCCGCTCTTCGTTCATCGGCCGTCACTCGGAAATCACGTAGGTGAACAGGCGCACGCGCCCCGCCTCGTCGATCTCCTTGTAGACGCCCTGGATCTCGACCTCGAAGCCCGGGAACGCGTTGAAGGATGCCTCGAACATCTTCAAGTAGTCGATCATCGGCCGGGTCTGTTCCGACAACCGTTCACCCGGCACGATGGTGGCGATGCCGGGCGGGTAGACCACGAATGGGGTTGCGGCAATGCGGCCCGAGATCTCGCCGATCGGGAGATAGTCGACGTCGTTGCGCACGAGGTAGCGTGATGCCTCGCGCGGCGACATCGCAATCTCGGGCAGGTGCTCGGGCAGGAACTGCTTGCGCTGCAGCGCGCTCACATCGGCTGCGCGGAAGAAGCGGTGCATGTCGCCGCAGAGGTCGCGCAGGCGCACGCCGGCATAGCGGGCAGGCCTGCGGCGGAAGAATTCGGGGATGACGTCTTCGAGCAGCGCATTGTCGTCATGCAATTTCTTGAAGGCGACGAGCCCCGAGATCAGCGTCCCCGCCTTGCTCGCCTCCACGCCGGGCGTGAGCAGGAAGAGCAGGGAGTTGAGGTCGTTCTTCTCGGCGACGATCCGGTTCTCCCGCAGATATTGCGCCACCACCGGCGCGGGAATGCCGTGGTCGGCATAGGCGCCGGTGGCGTGATCGAATCCGGGCGTGAGCAGCGTCAGCTTGTTCGGATCGGTCATGGCAAAGCCCGCCGTCATCTCGGGGAAGCCATGCCAGCTATCGCCGGGCTGGAGCTGCCAGAACACGGGATTGGTCGCGAGCTGGTCGGTGGAGATGGTTTCCCAGGCGACATTGTGCGCCCCGCCTTCGCGCGCGACATCCGGAATCATCACGCGGTCCGGCACGAACGGCTCGAAGAACCAGCGCCGCTCGGGGCGGGCCTCGTTCTCCTCGAACTCGCGGCGGGTGGCGCGGATCTTCTTGCGCAGCTCGATGCCGAGCCGGATCGTGTCGTCCCACAACACCTCGCCGGAGCGGCCCTTCATCATCTGCGCGCCGACATCGAGCGAGGCGAACAGCGGATAGAATGGCGAGGTCGAGGCGTGCTGCATGAAGCTTTCATTGAAACGCCGATGCTCGACCCGGCGCTTCTGGCCCTTGATGTGGCGGTCGCGGACGTGGATCTGGGAGGCCTGCGAGAAGCTCGCGAGCTGCTTGTGTGTCGATTGCGTCGCAATGATGCCGGGCGCCTCCGGGCCGAGGTCGGCGAGGCCCATTGCGAAGCGGCCAGCATAGATCGGATGGAACTTCATGAAGCCGGCCCAGGCCTCGTCGAACAGGATGTAATCGCAGAGATGGCCGATGCGCCTCAGGATCATCTCCGCGCTGTGAATAGTGCCGTCATAGGTGCATTGCTCGACCACGGCGACGCGGAAGGGGCGGGGCCTCTTCCAGGCATCCTTGTCCTTGACCAGCGGATGGTTGCGGATGCGCTCGCGCAATGCGGCCTCATCCAGGGCGTCCCAGCGCATCGGCCCAATCAGGCCCCAGGCGTTGCGAGCGGTCGGCACATAGACCGGTATGCCGCCGCCGAGCATCAGCGCGCCGTGGTGGGCGGCCTTGTGGTTGTTGCGGTCGAACAGCACGAGGTCGCCGTCTGTGACCAGCGAGCCGAGCGCGACCTTGTTGGACGTGGAGGTGCCGTTAAGCACGAAATAGGTCTTCTCCGCGCCGAAGATCCTGGCGGCTTCCTTCTGCGCCCGCAGCGCCGGCCCCTCGTGAGTCAGCAGGTCGCCGAGGTCGAGCACGGAATTGTCGAGGTCGTCGCGGAACACGGCTTCGCCGAGATGCTCGACGAACACGCGTCCGATCGGGCTGCGGCTGTAGAACACGCCGCCATTGTGGCCGGGGCAGGTCCAGAGCTGGTTGCCTTCCTCGGCATAGTCGACCAGCGCGCCGAAGAACGGCGTCTTCAGCGTCTCGGCATATTGCTTCAGCCGGCTGATCAGGTTCTTGGCGATGAACGGCGGCGTTTCCTCCGACAGGAACACATAGCCGTCGATGAAGTCGAGCACCTCGACCGGCAGGTCCTCGAACCGCTTGCGGCGGATCAAGAGGATGATCGGGAAGTCGAGCCCGCGCCGCCGCATCAAATTGATCAGCGACGCGGTCTTGCCCTCCAGCCCCTTCTTGCCCCAGTCGACCACCATGCAGCCGATCGCCGCGTCGGTCTGCACCGCGATCTCGGCATCCTCGAGCTTGCGGGCGCGCACGACCTCGAAGCCGGAGCGCTGGATCTCGTCGATGATCTGGTTGAAGCGGATGCCCTCGAGATCCTCCGGATCGAATACGGGCGCCGCGAACAGGAAGGTGAAGCGTCGGAAATAGTCCATCGGTGTCCTCGGAATGGTCCGAGCGAGAAGTCGGCACATTTCGTGACAGGCAGATGACGGTGGACCCAGTGAGGGAAAAATGATGGCCGGGCGGGCCGATGCCGCTTCAATTCGGTGGGCCTTGCCTCGGATATTCGAGCTGCATGGCGACGAAATCGGCCGTTCGCCCGCCGTAGCGTGCCTCGATCCGCTGCAGCGTCTGGTCCAGCGCCTGTGCCGGCGGCAGTGACCCGACCGGTTGCAGCAATCGCTCGGCGGGCCACTGCGTCGCGACCTGATCGGGCAGGATGCGCAGGCCGTTGCGGCTCGGCTGTGCCTCCGCCGTCGCGGCAAAGGTCACGGTGCGCGAACGATAGGTCCGCGACCAGGCGTCGGCTGCAAGCGCGAGCGACACTTCGTCGATGCCGGGCGCCAGCGCGATGCCGAGCTGCTCTTTGTTCCAGAAGGCAAGCGTGTTCCCGATCGCCGTGAGCGCGAACGGCCGCGTGAACTGGAACGCGCCGCTGTCGTGGCGGGCATCCCAATGGGGCAGGCCGATGTCGCGGGCGACGGCTTGCGCCTTCTCGCGGCCGGCGATCGCTTCGATCAGCGTGAGCGACATCGGCATCGAAGCCGTGATCCCCGTTGTGGTCGCAACGCCCTGGTCGACCACGATCCTGCGATCCCTGATGTAGTGGATCGCCGGATGCTTCTCGCGCAGGTCTTTCAGCGAGTACCAATGCGTGGTCGCCCGCTTGCCGTCGAGCAATCCGGTGCTGGCGACCACCATGGTGCCGACGCAGACGCCGATGACGACGGCGCCTTTTTGCGCCTGCTGCCTGATCCATTGCACGACGACCGGATCGTCGTCACGGCTCATGGCGGGGACGATGACATAGTCGGCGCCATCGGGATGTTGCGCATCGAACGCCGCGATGGTGGCATCCGGCTCGACTTTCAGCACCGGAAACAGCGTCACCGGTCCGGGTCCCGTCGCAAGCGTCACCACGTCGGCGACATCGGCGCGTTTGAGGATGCCATAGGGCATCAGATAGTCGGTGGTCTCGGTCTGATCGTTGATGCCGACAATCGCGATCAGCGGCCGCTGCCGCTTCGGCGGCTTCAACGCCGCGATGGTGGCGTCAGCCTCCTGGCTTGCGATCGGCGGCATGTTTCCAAGCGCAGCTCGCGAGGGCAGCGTCAGAAGCCAGCCGCCACCAATGATCAAGAAAAGCGCGGCAGCGGCAAGACCGCCCCACGCGAGAAGCCGCCAGTTCATTGCCTGCGTCGCTCTACGAATTCACCTCGCACTCGCTGCGCAACCTATCTTCTCACGCCGCGGCGCGAAATGACGCAGATCCGGCAAAAACCGACACGGGGACAGGGCTGGATCGGTGAGCTTCGGTCGAAAGCCACTTGCCGAATTATTCCCCGCGTCAGGCAAACATTGCGAAAAAATTCTTCGTGCTCTCCGGCGGAATAGAACGCGCCGCAGCATGTCCTACTCATGCAAGCTATTTCCTTACAGGAGCTATCATGAAGATCGCATCGATTGGTTTCGCACTCGCCACCGCCATTTCCCTGGCGACGGTCTCCACGGCGCTCGCCGCACCGCCGACCAAGACCGGCTCCACGACGAAGGGAACTGTGCTGACGGACGCGAAGGGCATGAGCCTCTATACCTTTGACAAGGACGCCGATGGCAAGTCTGCCTGCAATGGCCCGTGCGCAACGAACTGGCCGGTCCTGAAGGCTGAGGCGAGCGACAAGGCGGGCGAGGGCTACACCATCATCACCCGTGACGATGGCTCCAAGCAGTGGGCCTACAAGGGCAAGCCGCTTTACACTTTCGCCAAGGACCAGAAGCCCGGCGATATCACCGGCGACGGCTTCCTCAACGGCGCCTGGCATCTTGTGCAACCCTGATGAGGTTGAGCTCGAGATAACGCGAGAGGCGGATCAGCGCAGCATGATCCGCCTTTTGTTTGAGCATGATCTCCGCGCAAACGCTTCGCGTTTGTCGCGAGGGAAAACCGGTATCCGCTTTTCCGGATCATGCTCTAGCTGGCTTGCACGCCTGCCTCCCGCGGGGGCGCAAAGAAGTCGGCGGGCCGTTATTTCGTGTGTCCCCACGCCTCGTCCCAGTCCGCACCAGCCGCGTCGACGACGCGGCCGTCGGCCTCGAAGAACTGGTTCGGCACCTGGAAGATCGCGAGGATCAATCCGCCTTCGGGGCACCAGGCGACGTGGCGGCTGCCGGCTTCGCGCCAGATGAACTCGCCTGCGTTCGCGGCAATGCCCTGCGCCGGGCCTTCCTTGTCGACGAGCGAACCTTCGAGGACATAGGTCTGCTCGATATTGACGTGCTCGTGGTCGGGCAGCACCGTACCAGGCGCAAAGCGCATCAAGGCTGTCATCAATCCGGTGTTGCGGTCGAACAGCAGCGTCTTGGCCTCGCAGCCGGGGAAGCGGGTCTTTTGCCACTCCATTTCCTGCGGGCGCACGAGATGGGAATGCGTATCGGCGGTCTGATGCGCCTGCGGCGTCGCAGCGTCCATGGCGTTCCTCCGGTTTCGTTGAACCAAAGGGATGATAGCCGGATCGCGCAGCGGCGTCAGCGGTTACCGCAGTCCCTCATAGACCATGAATCCGCGCGCGATCGCGAGCTTTCGCAGCGCACGCGGCACAAATCTTTCCGGCGGATGCAGATAGCGCCACGAGGTTAGTTTGAAATCGGAGAGCGCGGTCGCGACGCTCTCGAACGGTGCGAGCAGGCCGGTGAGGCTCACCGGCACATGCGCGCGGTTGTTGAAGGGGAGCAGCAGCAATTCGAGATGCGCCGGCGTGCCCGCCTGGCTCGAAGCCGTGACGCCGGCGACGGCGGGCAGCATCTCCTCGGCGACAAAGGCGACGATGTCTTCGATCTGGCGGCGGCTCTCACCGGTGAACAGCGCCGCAAAGCTCTTGTCCTTGAGGTCGCGGCCGAGCAGGGCGCAGACGCGCGTGCCGGCGACGCGAAAGGGAAAGCCCGCTTCATGCCCGTAGGACAGCACGAAAATGTCGCCGAGCCGCTCGCGAACGGCCTCGGGATCGAGGTCGCAGCGATCGGGCGCGCGCGCGTTGCCACGCGTCTTGTCCCAGTAAGCGAAGAATTCGCGGCTTCCCGGATGCTTCATTCAAGAACCTTGCCTCGCGCTTGCCGCGCCGGGACACATCTGTCCCGGTTTTGCGCAAGCGCATTCATTCTCAGTAGTGCAGGGGAACTTTTGCAGCGTCCATGCCGCGGCCATGTTTTCGCAGGCTTTCCGGCGGCTTTGCGGTGTTAACGTTAAATTAACTATGAGCTTGGCGCGGCCCGCATGCCCCTCTACTGTCCGCTCATTCCCGTTCTTGCCGGCCGTTCTCCAGGGGCCGGCGGGTCCGTACACAGGTGGCGTCGAACAATCAGGTCATCGCGCGGGGAGGGGTGGGGATGTGCTCCCGTTCCCCTTGGGCGCGACAAGACCCGACAGCAGCAGAGGGCGGGCCTTCTCAGGGCCCGCCCTCAATGCCTTTAGGAGGCGTTATCTGCTTGATTTTTCCCTGGCTTGGCCTCGACCCTGGGTCCGTATTCCACCTTGGAGGCGCCGTCGGTGCGGCGCCTCAGGGGAGCAGGTGCAAGACACTGTTGGGGAACGTGAGTGTCTCCACACAACCTAGCAACGAAGGGCCTGTTCCGAATCCGATGCAGGCACTGTCCGCGTTTGATCCTCACTTCCGGACCAGGGCCCACCGAGTTGAGTGATTCGCGGCTTGAAGTGCCAAGCGTCAAGTTGAAGTTATTCTAAGAAGCTGTAGCGCAAACCCGGAACCTGCGACAGGTCGTCGCGAGCACAGCGCGACACCGGCCGGCGGAAAGCGGGGTGACACCGAGCGCGCTTCATGCGAACACTCACACGATGGACACATCGGAGATATATCCTGCCGCTGAGCGCCGGTGGCCGCCGACGATTGTCATTGGCCGCACGGCCAGGGGTCCCGTTCTGCGCATCGAGCTGCTGCAGGTCCTCTCGATCTTCAGTCTTGCCTTGGTGGTGATGGGCAGCGTCGCCGGCGTATGGTGGTTCTCCGTCCACGGCATTACCTGGTTCGAGCCTTTGCTGTTGCTGTCCGTGACCTTCGTCACGGGACTCGGCATCACGCTCGGCTACCATCGCTTGTTCTGCCATCGCGCCTTTGTTGCGCGTGCCCCGCTCGCTGCAGCGCTCGGGATTCTTGGCGCGATGACCATGCAGGGCCAGATCTTGGGGTGGGTCTCGATCCATCGCAAGCATCACCGATACAGCGACCGGCCCGGCGATCCGCATTCGCCGCGCCCGCGCGGAGCCGGGATTGTCGGCGCCATCCGAGGCTTCTTCCAGGGCCATGTTGGATGGGTGATGTCCGACGTCTATTGCGTCTACGTCGACTACGTGCGCGATCTGCGCCGCGATCCGGTCGTTCGCTGGGTTGATCGTTGGTATTGGCTGTGGGTCGCCGCCAGTTGGATCATACCCGGCTTCATCGGTCTCGCTTGGTACGGGACGGCGGATGGATTCTGGGCCGGCTTCTTCGCGGGCGGTCCGCTGCGCACGCTCTGGCAGCTCAATTGCACCTGGGCGGTGAACTCGATCGCGCATCGCTTTGGCCGACGGCGCTTTGAAACACGCGAGGACAGCCGCAACAGCGCGCTGGTCAACACTCTCACCATGAACGGCGAGGGGCTGCACAACAATCATCACGCCTTTCCGTGGTCGGCAAGCTTCGCGCTCTTCCGGGGCGAGATCGACCCCGGCTATTGGGTCCTGCGCGGTTTCGTGGCCATGGGCTGGGCGTCAAAGGTGCGGGTGCCCGCCCCACACCTTGTTGCATCGCGGGCCGCTCAGCGGACGACCGATCCCTTGCGCTCGAGCACCAACCGATAGAGCGTAAGGGCGCCGGCGAGATAGGCGTCCAGGCACGTCTTGAGATTATGCATGTAGTCACTCACCATCTCGCGCCCCACCAGCGCAACCAGATCGGCCTCCTGGTTCCGCAGATTTCTTAACCAGGCTCGCAGCGTGTAGATGTAGTCGCGCGGTTTTCCTTCGAGATGCACGAGGTCAAACCAGCGTTCGCTGGCGAGCAGCATCTCACTGGCGTGAGGCAAGTTGCCTTCAAGCCAAAAACCGTCGATTCCGCTTTGGCTGATGTGGCGGGCCTCGCTGCCGAGCTCGATGTTGCCCCAACCGTTGACCTGGATCGAAGCCCGGCCACCGACCCTGAGCGTGCGAGCGCAGAACTCGAAGAACAGACGGTAGGCCTCGATACGCTGCTGACGATCCGCAGCCTTGCCGGTGAAATGCTCCATCGCCTCGAGGCTCACGATCGCGTCGAACGGGCGATTCGACTGATAGTCCTGCCAGGCCGAAATCTCAGTCACGAAATTCTGTGGAGCGTAGCTCCGCACGTACTGGGCCTGGTTGTCGGCAAGTGTCAGGCCGACATAGTCGATATCGGGCCGGCGCACCATCAGCCGCTTGATGAGGCTGCCCCAGCCGAATCCGACGTCGAGCACGCGCTGCGCGGTATCGGCGCCAGACATATCGATGTGCCAGTCGAGCTTGCGGAGTTGCGCCGCCTCGAGCGTGTCGCGGTTGGCGGGTTCCATCCAAATGCCAGCCGAATACGCAAGATTAGGTCCGAGAAAGTGCTCGTAAAGTCGCGGCTCGCGGTCGTAGTGGGCCTGAATCTCGGCTTTCGACGCCCCCAGATTGGGGATTGCCGCCGCGGGCGTTTCGAGAATGGTGTCGGTTACGCGAGTGCTGGCCATCACAGCTCCAGGAAATCAGGGTATTCAAGAGAGTACCCCAGACTATGGTCGGCTCATACCCCAACCGCAACCGCTTGGCCATCGCGTGCGGTATGAGTGCTGGTGAAGCCAAACGGTCATTATGCGAAGGCAGCGATCGGCTCCTTGGCCCCTCGGACGCAATTTTTCGCCGAGCCGATGTCGAAGAGGTGCCCGTCGCAATAGTCTTTATGAATTTCAGCCGTTTCGGCTTTCCAGATGCGGTCCGTTCAATGGATTTCAACGGGGCCAAGACGGCCGGTTTTTCAGAATCGTCAAATGATTTCAGGGATAGGCTAGCATTCTCAGGGCGCGCCCTTATTCTTTTTCCTTGCCGCTTGTGCACTTGCACAATGCGGCCAAAGCCGCCTATCTGGGCTGATCGCCTATCCGCGCCGCGCTAAGGTTGCCCGTCCCTTGGAATCGCAGTTTGAACCTCCGCATGATGCGCCGCCGGATCGTCCGCACGAGCCGATCCTCACCTTGCCCGCGGCGCTGACCGCCTACATCGCGCTGATCGCGGTCATCCACTTGCGCGTGCTGCTGCCGCCGGAGTGGGAAAACTGGACCATCGACGTCTTCGGTTTCATTCCGAAGCGCTACGATTCCACGCTGCTCAACATCACCTTCCCCGGCGGCGAGGGCGCCAAGGTCTGGACCTTCGTCACCTATTCGCTGCTGCACGCCAATCTTACCCATATCGTCTTCAACGTGCTCTGGCTCTTGCCGTTCGGCAGCGCGCTGGCGCGGCGGTTCGGCGCGTTGCGCTTCTATCTGTTCATGGCGGTCACGGCGGCCGCCGGCGCGCTCGCGCATCTCCTGACCCATGAACATGCGATCGCGCCGATGATCGGCGCATCCGCGTCCGTCTCCGGCACCATGGCGGCCGCGATCCGCTTTGCCTTCGTGAAGGGCAGCTTCCTCTCCTTCAGCCGCGGCGACGCGGAGGCGGCGGCAAAGGTGCCGGCGCTGTCCCTGTCGCGCGCGCTGCGCGATGGTCGCGTGCTCGCCTTTCTCGCAGTCTGGTTCGGCGTCAATCTCATCTTCGGGATCGGCTCGATCGCGATCGGAGCCGACGGCGCCAGCGTCGCCTGGCAGGCGCATATCTGCGGGTTCCTGGCAGGGCTCGTGCTGTTCTCGCTGTTCGATCCGGTGCCGCGGGAACGCCGTCATGCTGCAGATGCGTTGTCGCCTGACGGACCGGACCGCGTCTGATCGCCGCTTGCGGCTCAGGGCGATTTCATCCATCATCGGTTGAAAGTTGTGACGCAAGCTGCCGCCTCTTGCGCTGCATGATGGCCGCGCTTGTTGCCCACCGCGCCGGAAACGAAAACTGCGCGGAACTGTTGATTGAAGACTCGCGAACGATGTCGCGCCTCCTGGTCGGGGCGCGGCAGGGATTCAGGAGGCGGCAATGACGGTACGTTCCATTCTCGATTCCAAGGGTCATCAGATCACGAGCGTCCCGCCGGACGTTACCTTGACCGATGCGATCAAGACGCTCGGTGAGCGCAAGATCGGCGCCGTGCTGGTCATGAAGGAAGGCGGCATCGAAGGCATCTTGTCGGAGCGCGACATTGTTCGCGTGCTTGGCGAGCGCGGCGCCGGCGCGCTCGATGAGCCCGTCAGCGCGGTGATGACGCAGAAGGTCGTCAGTTGCCGCCCGTCCGACACCGTTGCCGGCATCATGGAAATGATGACGCTCGGAAAATTCCGCCATCTGCCCGTGCTCGAGGACGGCCGCGTGGTCGGCTTGATCTCGATCGGCGACATCGTCAAGCGCCGGGTCCAGGAATACGAAGCCGAGCAGGAAGCGCTGCGCGACTACATCAAGACGGCCTGAAATCTATTCCTTGGTCTCGTCGGGGACTGCGCCGGTAGCGGTCGTCGTTGCCGGCGGCACCAGGATGTCGATTGCTTCCTGGATCGACTCGATCGCACGCTCGGCGGCACGCACGCCATGCGCGATCAGCTCATCGGCGCGATGGAAATCGAACCAGCCGATCTTGCCGACCCGCGGCGAGATCAAGAGGTCCGGCGGATCGCCGGCGAGCCGCGCGCGCGTGATGCGGTCCTGCATGATGTTGAAGGCGTCCACCATCACGGTCGAGATGCCCGGCCGCGTGCTGCTGCCGAAGAATTCGCGCTTCATGGTGCGCTCGGCCGAGAAAAACTTGCCAAAGCGGCGCTTCGGCGGGACGGGATCCGGAACGACTTCGGGCACGACGGTGACCTCGGTCGGCTGGCCGTGCGAATAGATCGTCGTGGAATGGTTAAACACGTCGCTTGAAAGATTGGCGGCGATCACGATCTCCGCGCCGAACGCGCGCGCCGCCGATACCGGCACCGGATTGACCAGCGCACCGTCGACCAGCCAGCGGTCGCCGACCAGCACGGGTGCGAAGATGCCGGGCAGCGCGTAGGAGGCGCGCATCGCATCGACGACGCGGCCGTGGGTCAGCCAGATCTCATGGCCCGTGCGCACCTCGGTCGCGACGCTCGCAAACTTCACCAATAGATCCTCGATCTGGGTCTGGCCGATCGCGGATTCCAGTTCGGCGGCAAGCTTGCTACCGCCGATCAGGCCCGAGCCGTTCAGGCGGATATCGAGATAGCCGAAGATGTTGCGGGGCTGCAGGCTGCGCGCCCACGCCTCCAGCGTATCGAGATGGCCGGCCGCGTAGGCGCCGCCGATCACGGCGCCGATCGACGTGCCGACCACGACATTCGGAACGATGCCGTGGGCGATCAGCGTCTTGACGATCCCGATATGGGCAAAACCGCGTGCGGCGCCGCCACCCAGTGCCAGCCCGATCACGGGCCGCCGCTGGGCGCCAAGGCCTAGCTTGTCGGAGCCATCGGCGCTCTTCTGGCTCCGGCCCATCCAGCTATCCAACACTCTGACTTCTCCTGCCGCCGCGAGATTAGGCTCCGCGACGAGGCGCCGCCAGAATCGTTCGCATGCATGGTTTATGCCCTAGCAGCATAGCGCGTAGGGAGGGATTGTGACTTGAGCGCGACCGCCACGTGGGGGGTCTGGGTTCCATAACCGCAACCCGTAGGGCGATGGAGGCTTGAATTTGCCGTGTTTTCGTTGAAAAGCATCGTTCCATGACTGTTTGGGGCGATCGCATCGGACGATGCGGGCGGGGCGTGCTGCTTCTCCCGGCGATTTGGCTTGCCATAGCCCTGGTTTTGGCGGTTCCGAGCGCCGTTTCGGCGCAATGGTTTGGTGAGCGGCCGCCCCCGGTACCGCCGGCCGCGGTT
>NZ_PSRR01000232.1 GCF_004296405.1 Bradyrhizobium sp. Leo170 | reverse complement strand
CGTTCGAGCGGTGCGGTCAGGCATCGCTCGATCGACGGCCGTCGCCTCGGCCGGCGGCGGCCGCGCAGACATATCTTCGTCCATGCTGACCGGAGGAGGGGCGATCGATATCGGGCTCTGACCAATACCCGAGGCATGGATTGCCTTCGTTCGAAGACCCATCGCGGACAAATCAAGGATGAGTGGCTGCAACAGCGTGCGGGTTGCCTTGCCCCCGCGCGACAACACGTCGATGAAACCCTCCTGATTGGGCTGTCCAAGGGCCAGCCGATAGATCATTCGCTGCTCGCGAAGTTGGGCGAACCGCGCAATGTCCCTCCCAAAGGGGCGCTCGAAGACGTGGCGGCGGATTTCAGCTCCGTCGAGCACCCACCAAGGACGAAGGCCGCTGGCATCGACGAAACGCTCCGCATGTCTTTGTACGCAACGCCACGGCGAGCCGTTGGCCAGGGCGGGATCTTTCAATACTTCATCGCGCAATTCCGCGGACAGCCTTCGCCTGACCGACAGGCCCGCGTAGCGCTGGACGCGACCTTCACGTTGCTCAGGTCGAGCAGATTGGAGGAGAGATCCCAATGAACGACATGCGAGCACCATGGGTGAAAAACCAGTCCCTCCTGTCCAACCGACGTCGTGGCAAGAACATGCGGCCAAAAGGGTGTGTTGAAGCTACGGCGCACTTCGTCGGGGCGGACCGGAGTGGCTTGCGCCACGCCACCATCCACTTTGATGACGGGCTCGGTTTCGGCATCTCCAAAGGGCACGGCAACATGGCAGCGCACGGGAATCTTATGCAGAGGTCCGCCGATGCCATGGAAGCTGAAGCCGCCGGCGCGAAGTCCGAGAGATGATTGCAAGTCCTTGGCAAGCCCAATCGCACCCTCTTGCAGGTTCTGCGCGCGGAGCCAGAAGTGTTCGTCGAGAACGCTTTCAAGACCGCCATTGACGACCGCACCCATGACCTGATCGACCGCACTCTTTCCCGACAATGATGACAGGATCACCGGATTATCGAGATAGGCGCGAAGCCCCTGCCAACTCAGTTGCACCAGTTCGGAGTAGCGCGTGGGATTGAGAATCGTCGGGTCGTGCCGCAGCAGAGCCCGGCCCAGCGCGACGCCCGGCGCTCCGATCGCATAGTCCACGAGGTCCGAAAGCTCGGCGGGAGAGAGCCGGTCGACCGGATGCGCCTGCCGCCATTTCTGGACAGCGGTCTGCGCAGCAAGATCGTCGCCGATTGCGCTGCTCCATGCTGAGGCGGACAGCTCCGCGACACCGGCGAAGCATTCAATCGAGGCCAAGATTCGTGCAATCGATCTGTGCCGCCGCCGGGCAGCGCCCAACGGCTTGCTTGCCACCAACATCGCGCATGCGGGGGAGAACGCGGCCGACCATCTGACCCACTTCTACATCTTCTTCATGCCAGACTTTGCCCGCGAGGCCTATGCGGCGCATGGCTGGCACGAAGAGACGCGCGAGCGCTTTGCGGCGACCCGCGGCAGCGCGGCGCGCGACGTGTTGCCGGCGCGGGCACGGCTGCTCGAGACCATGGGCATCGTCGCCGGGAAATGGCTCCACAGTCTTGCGTTTCAGCCCGGCGGCACCACGCGCGCCATCGATCTCGGCGAGCGCGTCCGGCTGCTGTCGATCACGACGGCTTTTCGCAGCTTCCTCGAGCGCATCGTGTTTGCTGACACGCTGGAGAATGTGCTGGCGATATCGTCCGCGAGCGAGCTCGATCGCTGGCGCGACGGCCGCGGCGGCGACTTTGCGCTTTCCTGCGGCTTGCGGACGGTCTCGCGTTGAGCGGGCTCGGCAGGGGCGCCGGCCAGATGATGAGCTATGGCGCCTATCACGGGGTCGACGGCGAGTTGTTTCCGCGCGGCCTGTTTGGCCCGCGAGCCGCAATCGAGCCGCTGCCGCTGACGCAGATCACCGAGGACGTTTCGCACGCCTGGATGCGGGGTTCATCCGCGGATCCCGCTCACAGCAGCACGGTTCCCGATCCCGACAAGCCGGCGGCCTATAGCTGGTGCAAGGCGCCGCGGCTCTCGGGGCAGCCGATCGAGGTTGGCGCGATCGCGCGCCAGACCGTGGCGGGCCAGGCACTGATTGCGGACCTAGTGTCGGTCAGCGGCACCAATGTGCGCAATTGCGTGATCGCGCGGCTGATCGAGACCGCGCGCATCGCGCTTGCGATGGAGCAATGGACGCGCGCGCTGCGACTGTCGGAGCCATTCTGCCACAATACGCGCGAGACTCCCAACGGAAGCTATGTCGGACTGGTCGAAGCCGCGCGCGGCAGTCTCGGGCACTGGATGGCGGTTCGGGACGGCAGGATCGAACGCTACCAGATCATCGCGCCGACGACGTGGAATTTTTCGCCGCGCGATTCCTTCGATGTCGGCGGCCCGCTGGAGCAGGCTCTGGTCGGTACCGACGTCGGCGATGCCGGGCCGCGCGCCGTCGCAATCCAGCACATCGTGCGCTCGTTCGATCCCTGCATGGTGTGCACCGCGCACTAAATATTCCCGCGCTGCGTAAGCGGGAACTTCGTTGCCGTCTGGAAACCGACTTGTTTCCGCTTCGGGCTTGCGAAGCCTGTTCGAGCGCTGCGCTTTGGGCAATTCAAGTCTGCAACAGTCTGGAATTCCTCCACTTTCATCGCGCGCGCGAGGATTGGCCTGCTTCTTGCTGTCCTAGTCGTCATCGACAGGTCAAAACCGAAGACGGGAGGATTCATGGGCGCGGCGACGGAAACATTTTACAGCGTGATCAGGTGGCAAGGCATCACGCGTCGGAGCTTTCACAAATTCTGCAGCCTCACGGCGACGAGCCTCGGGCTCGGGCCGCTGGCGGCGAGCCGCATTGCGAATGCGCTCGAGACCAAGCCGCGCGTGCCTGTGATCTGGATGCACGGTCTCGAATGCACCTGCTGCTCCGAGAGCTTCATCCGCTCCGCGCACCCGCTGGTCAAGGATGCGGTGCTGTCGATGATCTCGCTCGACTACGATGACACCATCATGGCGGCCGCAGGTCACCAGGCGGAAGCCATACTCGAGGAAACCCGCGCCAAGCACAAAGGCCAGTACATCCTCGCGGTTGAGGGCAATCCGCCACTGAATGAAGGCGGCATGTTCTGTATCGACGGCGGCAAGCCGTTCGTCGAGAAGCTGAAGATGATGGCCGAGGACGCGATGGCGATCATCGCCTGGGGTGCCTGTGCGTCCTGGGGCTGCGTGCAGGCGGCAAAGCCCAATCCGACACAGGCGACGCCCATCGACAAGGTCATCACCAACAAGCCGATCATCAAGGTACCGGGATGCCCCCCGATCGCCGAGGTGATGACCGGCGTCGTCACCTTCATCACCACCTTCGGCAAACTGCCCGAGCTCGACCGACAGGGCCGGCCGAAAATGTTCTATTCGCAGCGCATTCACGACAAGTGCTATCGGCGGCCACATTTCGATGCCGGCCAGTTCGTCGAGGAGTGGGACGACGAGGCCGCGCGCAAGGGCTATTGCCTCTACAAGATGGGCTGCAAGGGCCCGACCACCTACAACGCCTGCTCGACGGTGCGCTGGAACGGCGGCGTTTCGTTTCCGATCCAGTCGGGCCATGGCTGCATCGGCTGCTCGGAGGACGGCTTCTGGGATAAGGGCTCGTTCTACGACCGTCTCACCAACATCAAGCAGTTCGGCATCGAGAAAAATGCCGACCAGATCGGCATGGCGGCGGCCGGCGCCGTCGGCGCCGCAGTGGCCGCGCATGCGGCGGTGACCGCGGTGAAGCGGCTCGCGAGCAAGCGCGAAGACGCCGATCACAACAGCTAAACATAAAGACACACTTGGGCAAGGACAACCATGGGTATCCAGACTCCCAACGGCTTCAATCTCGACAATTCCGGCAAGCGCATCGTCGTCGATCCGGTTACGCGGATTGAAGGCCACATGCGGGTCGAGGTCAATGTCGACGCCGATAACGTCATCCGCAACGCGGTCTCCACTGGCACGATGTGGCGCGGGATCGAAGTGATCCTGAAGAACCGTGATCCGCGCGACGCCTGGGCGTTCACCGAACGGATCTGCGGTGTCTGCACCGGCACGCACGCGCTGACGTCCGTGCGCGCGGTCGAGAACGCGCTCGGGATCACCATTCCGGAGAACGCCAATTCGATTCGCAACCTGATGCAGCTTGCCTTGCAGGTGCACGACCACGTCGTCCATTTCTATCACCTGCATGCGCTGGATTGGGTGGACGTCGTCTCCGCGCTCTCGGCCGATCCGCGTGCGACCTCGACGCTCGCGCAGTCGATCTCGAGCTGGCCGCTGTCCTCGCCCGGCTATTTCAAGGATCTGCAGACCCGCCTGAAGAAGTTCGTCGAGTCCGGACAGTTGGGTCCGTTCAAGAACGGCTATTGGGGCAGCAAGGCCTACAAGCTGCCGCCGGAGGCCAATCTGATGGCAGTGGCGCATTATCTGGAAGCGCTCGATTTCCAGAAGGAGATCGTCAAGATCCACACCATCTTCGGCGGCAAGAATCCGCATCCGAACTGGCTTGTCGGCGGTGTTCCCTGTCCGATCAATGTCGACGGCACCGGCGCCGTCGGCGCCATCAACATGGAGCGGTTGAACCTGATCTCCTCGATCATCGATCGTATCATTGAGTTCAACGAGATGGTTTATCTGCCCGACGTGGCTGCAATCGGTTCGTTCTACAAGGACTGGCTTTATGGCGGCGGCATTTCGGGCCAGAGCGTGCTCGCCTATGGTGACGTGCCCGAACATGCGAACGACTATTCCGCCAAGAACCTGAAGCTGCCGCGGGGCGCCATCATCAACGGCAATCTGTCCGAGGTACTTCCGGTCGATCATGCCAACCCCGACGAGATTCAGGAGTTCGTGGTCCACTCCTGGTACAAATATCCCGACGAAACCAAGGGCCTTCATCCCTGGGACGGCGTCACCGAGCCGAACTACGTGCTCGGGCCCAATGCCAAGGGCACCAAGACCGCGATCGAGCAACTCGACGAGGGCGGCAAGTATTCGTGGATCAAGGCACCGCGCTGGAACGGGCACGCCATGGAGGTCGGCCCGCTGGCGCGCTGGGTCGTCGGCTATGCGCAGAACAAGGCCGAGTTCAAGGATCCCGTCGACAAGTTCCTCAAGGATCTCAATCTGCCAATGTCGGCGTTGTTCTCGACGCTCGGCCGCACCGCTGCGCGTGCGCTCGAGTCGGTCTGGGCCGGGCGCCAGATGCGCTACTTCCAGGACAAGCTTATCGCCAACATCAAGGCCGGCGACAGCTCGACCGCGAACGTCGACAAGTGGAAGCCGGAGAGCTGGCCGAAGGAAGCCAAGGGCTTTGGCTTCACCGAGGCCCCGCGCGGCGCGCTCGCGCACTGGATCAAGATCAAGGAGACCAAGATCGACAACTACCAGTGCGTGGTACCGACCACCTGGAACGGCTCGCCGCGCGACCCCAAGGGCAATATCGGCGCATTCGAGGCCTCGCTGATGAATACGCCGATGGTCAATCCCGAGCAGCCATTGGAGATCCTGCGAACGATCCATTCCTTCGATCCATGCCTGGCCTGTTCGACCCACGTTATGAGTCCGGACGGCCAGGAGCTCGCCAAAGTCAAGGTCAGGTAGGAGGCGGTCATGATGGATGCAGTTGCATCTCCGGCGGAATCCGAACAGGACCTCACCGAGATCGCGGCCGATGCAGCCGGCGAACATGCGGTGGGCCGGCCCACCGTCTATGTCTACGAAGCGCCGGTGCGCATCTGCCACTGGGTGAATGCGTTCTCGATTCTGATCCTGATGGTCACCGGCTATCTGATCGGGACGCCGCTGCCGTCGGTCGAGGGCGAGGCGTCCGCCAACTTCGTGATGGGCTATATCCGCTTTGCCCATTTCGCGGCCGGGCAGGTGCTCGCGGTGTTCTTCCTCGCGCGAATCCTGTGGGCCTTCGCCGGCAACCACCATTCCCGGCAGATCTTCTATCTGCCGGTGCATCGTCGGCAGTTCTGGAAGGAAGTGCTGCATGAGATTCGCTGGTACGCGTTCCTGGAGCGCCAGCCGAAGATGTATGTCGGCCACAACCCGCTGGCGCAGACCGCGATGTTCACCGGCTTCACGCTGTTCGTGACCTTCATGATCGTCACCGGCTTTGCGCTCTATTCGGAAGGTGCGGGTATCGATAGCTGGCAGCACAAGCTGTTCGGCTGGGTGTTTGCGATCTGGCCGAACAGCCAGGATGTTCACACCTGGCATCATCTCGGCATGTGGGCGCTGGTCGTGTTCGTGATGGTGCACGTCTACGCCGCGGTCCGCGAAGACATCATGTCACGCCAGAGCATCATCTCCTCGATGATCTCCGGCGAACGTCAATTCCGCGATTGAAATTGAAAAGCTGCCGATGCCGACATTCTCGCAAGACAACCGCATCCTGGTGCTCGGCATCGGCAACATCCTGTGGGCCGACGAAGGATTTGGCGTGCGCGCGGTGGAGGAGTTCCACCGCCGCTACGCCGTGCCTGGTAACGTCACCATCCTCGACGGCGGCACGCAGGGTCTCTACCTCGTCAACTATCTGGAAGAGGCCGACCGCATGATCGTGTTCGACGCCATCGACTACGGCCTCGAACCCGGCCAGTTGAAGCTCGTGCGCGACGACGAGGTGCCGCGCTTCACCGGCGCCAAGAAGATGAGCCTGCACCAGACCGGCTTCCAGGAAGTGATCAGCGCCGCCGATTTGCTCGGCCGCTGCCCAAAGCATCTCGTACTGATCGGCTGCCAGCCGCTCGATCTCGAGGATTGGGGCGGGCCGCTGACGCCGCCGGTGCGCGAGCAGATCTCGCCTGCGATCGATCTCGCCTGCGAGATCTTGGCCGAGTGGGACGTCACGGTCAGCCGCCGCAGCGCGCCGTTGGCGCAGTCCGAGCGGCTGCTCGCCAATGACATCAATCACGCCAATTACGAGATGCGGCCGGCCTGACCGGCGCGGCCTCCGGAGACAGCGCGATGTGCCTCGGCCTGCCGATGACAATTGTCGAGACCGACGGCATGTCGGCGCTGTGCGAATTTCGCGGCGAGCAGCGCCGCGTCTCCATGCTGCTGCTCTCCAACCCTCCGGTTGGCGCCCATGTGCTCGTCTATATCGACACCGCGATCCGGTGTCTCGATGAGGAAGAGGCGCGGCTGATCGGAGCTGCGATCGACGGTCTTGGTGCGGCGCTCGACGGCGAGGATTGCGACCGCTCTTTCGCCGACCTGATCGGCCGCGAGCCGCAACTGCCCGCGCACCTTCGGTCGGAATAGGCCAACGTCCAGGCATGCATCCGCGGCCGGATCGGCGTGCGGGCGCACAACGGGCTGCGTGGAAGGTATCTTTCTATCTGCAAAGTTGGCTTTCATCAGAAATGGAAAGTATCTTATCATTGGGGCGCGAGTCATCTTGCGTGTCATAAAATACATGATGTAAATCAATGATATAAATCCGAAAAGTCGCTAGCGCGTGCTGGCACATGACTTGCTAATTCCTATCCCGAGCAACTTCATATGCTTGTCAGGGGAGGTCTGATGGAATTCCAGGTAGGGAAGCATGATCTGACGCGGCACGGCCTGAATGAGGTCGACGCCGCGACGGTCGATCATTTTCTTGGCGCGACTGATGAGGCCGGGGCGGTCGCGGTGCTGCTGTCGGCGGGCGATCCCAATCGCTTTCCGGAGGCGATCGATGTCGCCGTGGTGTTGCCGGAGCTGATCGCGGCGTTCGGGGGCCGGCTGCGCGGTGCGGTCATCGCCCGCGGCGACGAGAGCGCGCTCGGCCAGCGCTTTGGCGTGCGCGTGCAACCGACGCTGATCCTCGTCGCCAAGGGTGAGACGCTGGGGCTAATCGCCAAGATCCAGGACTGGTCGGTCTATATCGACCGCATCAACAAGCTGATCGACCGTCCGCGCGGGCAGAGCGCCGCGGTCGCCGTCACCATTGTTCCCCAGCATCGCGCACAAGGTGTCGAGCTATGAAAGTCGGATTCTGGGATGCGCCCGAAGGCGCCGAGCTACCGGTCAGCGTGTTTCCGATCGGCGAAGAGAGCCTCAATGCCGCGAAGGGCAGCCTGACGGCGGCCGGCGCGCTCGCAAGGCTTGCGACGCTCGACAGCGCTGAGCTTGCGAAGAGCTGCCCGAACGCGGTCGCGCTGCTCTCGAGGGTCGCGGAAGGCGTCGCGGGCCAAAAGGCGGACGCGCCGTCTCAACTGTTCCGGCTCGGCAATCTCAACGATCTCGAGAGCAAGCTCGTGGCCGACGTGCTCGGCGAAGGCGAGGTCGGAGGCGTTGTTGCGCTGCCGGACGGATCGCTGGCCCAGATCCAGGAATCGGTGCTGGCGGGGCTCTGGCGCGTGCGTCTCGAGACCGACGCCAACCACGAATATCTCGAGATCGGCGCGATTCCGGAGATCGTCAGGCGCGCGGCCGCCGACCTGACGTCCGTCGATTTCGAAATCGGGCAGGTTCCGGAGGGCGCCATGAACGTGCTGCCGGTGCTCGCCGAAATCCGCGAGCGAGCGCTGGCTTGGCGGCCCGGCATTCGCTCGCAGATCATCAACTTCACGCTGCTGCCGATGAGCCCGGTCGATATGAGCTTCCTGCAGGACACGATCCGGAACGGACCGATCCAGCTCGTGTCGCGCGGCTATGGCACCTGCCGGGTGCTTTCCACGGGCATCCGCAATGTCTGGTCAGTCCAGTTCTTCAACGCCATGGACACCATCATTCTGGACACGCTGGAAGTCGGCGGAGTGCCGACCGTCGCGATCGCCGCGGATGAGGACTTTGAGGACTCTGCCGAGCGGCTGCAGGAAATCATCGAGGCCTACTTCAAATGAGCGCCTTCGAAAACTTTGGCGTGCGCCAGGATGTCGCCGATGTCGCGCGGCTGGAATGTGGCATCTGCTGGACCGTTTATGATCCAGCTGATGGCGACGAGGTGGCGCAGATCGCACCCGGCACGCCGTTCGCGGAGCTGCCGGCGGAGTGGCATTGCCCGAACTGCGATGCCCCGAAATCCAAATTCATGGCGATCGAAGCATGACGGGGAGCGCGCCAAATCCCGACGCCGACGCCGACGCCGTGGCGTGGGGCGAGCTTCTCGCCGGAAGCTATCGGGAGATCGGCGAGCGCGCGATGCGCGATCTGCCGATCTACAACGATGCGCTCAGCGTCGAGGCAGTCGGCTTCCGCCGGTTCAACAGCAGCATCGTCGGCATCATGGTCACGCCCTGGTTCATGAACGTCGTGATGCCGGCGAGCGCCGCGCGGGACACCTCGGGCGCGACACTGCGAATCCGCTTTCCCGCGGGGGACGTCGAATTTACCCTCAGCGAGGTCGGGCAAATGAGCCGGATCGCGAGCTGTTCGCTGTTCTCGCCGATGTCTGAGTTCGCCGACATGGCGGCGGCGCGGGCGACGGCCGAAGCCGCGCTCGCCGAACTCATGCTGCCGGCCGACAGCGAGGAGGCGGTCCGCCGCCGCGAGCCCGCGACAACCTCGATCGATCGGCGTAACTTCCTGCGTGGGGCTTTGACGGAGCGGCGCGGATGAGCCTGGCCTTCCGCAATGAGATCGACATCACGGTGTGGCTTGCCGGCGCCACGATCGCCGATGTCGCGATCCGGCCGCGCAGCCGGCCGCCATTGACGCGGCTGTTTGCGGGAAAGCCGGCGGCTTCGCTGCTATCGGTGCTGCCGCGGCTGTTCTCGCTCTGCTCGGTCGCCCATCAGGTGGCGCTCCTGTCGGCGGTCGAGGCGGCGCAGGGGCAGGACGCGACGCAAGCGATCGTGCAGAGTCGAGCCATTGCGGTCGCCTCTGAGCGACTTACCGAGTTGCTGCGCGGCCTGTTTATCGGACGGTTCGCGCTAGACCGCGCAAGCGCCTCCGCCGTGCGTGGCATGATGCAGGCAAGCACGATCCTAAGCGGCGCGAGCGAAGGCGTGCCACAAGCCTTCCGTCGCGACGCGGTCGCACAGATCAAAGCTGCGCTCGCCGCGCTGGGGATCGCCGGCGACGGCCAGGCGCTCGCGCCGGGCAGCGCGCTCGCCGCATTTGTCGCTCGCTGCGATGGCGAAGCATTGTCGCGGCCGGTGGCCGAGCAATCATTCCTGACCGCGGCTGACGATCTCGAAATCGTCACGCGCCTGCTGGCGGATGGTGCGGCCTATTCCGATGCGCCGGAAGTCAGCAGCAAAATTCCAGAAACCGGCATCTGGGCGCGCCGGGCGGGGCGCGAACCGGGCCTGTCTGCGGGCGCGAGCCCCGCCGCGCGGCTCAAGGCGCGCATCACCGAGGTGGCAGAGCTCTGCGCTTGGCTCGATGGCCGCGAGGAGGATTTTGATGACGGCGTGGTCGCGAGCTATCGGCTCGGTACCGGCAAGGGCGCGGCTGCGGTCGAATGCGCGCGCGGCCGCCTCTACCACGCGGTTGCGCTCGACGACGAGGATCGCATCGTCAGCTTCGAATTCCTGGCGCCGACCGAGTGGAATTTCCATGCCCGCGGACCGCTGGTCCGCAGCCTCAAGGGCTTGCTGCTTGCCGCCGGCCGCCAGGGACAGGATGCGGTCCGCATGCTGGTCGACTCGTTTGACCCCTGCGTCGGCTTCAGCCTCAGTTTTCGCGAGGCGGGCCATGCATGAGATGGCGCTGTGCGAAGGCATCGTCGGCATTGTCGAGGAGGAAGCGCGCAAGCGCTCCTTCACCAAGGTGAATGTCGTCTGCCTCGAAATCGGAGCGCTCAGCCACGTCGCGCCGGAGGCGATGAAATTTTGCTTCGAGGCCGTCGCCGCAAGAACCATTGCGCAAGGCGCAAAACTCGAGATCGTCGAGACGCCGGGAACAGCCTGGTGCATGGCCTGTTCAAAAAGCGTCGAGATCAAGCAGCGTTACGAGCCGTGCCTCTCCTGCGGCGGCTATCAATTGCAAGTGACGAGCGGCGAAGAGATGCGTGTAAGAGAATTGGAGATCGACTGATGTGTACGGTCTGCGGCTGCAGCGACGGCAAGGCGTCCATCGAACATACACATGATCATCATTACGATCATGACCATGGTCACCACGGGCATCATCATCCACATCATCACGGTCACGGCCATGAACACCACCATCTCCACGACCATGCGCCGGGCGATGCCGGCTTAGTCGACTGCGGCGCAAATCCGGCAGGCCAAAAGATCGCGGGTATGAGCAGCGATCGCATCATCCAGGTCGAGCGCGACATTCTGGACAAAAACGACCGGCTCGCCGCCGACAACCGCGCGCGTTTCCGCGCCGACGATGTGTTGGTCTTCAACCTGGTCTCGAGCCCCGGCGCAGGCAAGACTTCGCTGCTGGTCCGCGCCGTATCCGAATTGAAGGATAGTTTTGCGATCGGCGTGATCGAAGGCGACCAGCAGACCTCCAACGATGCCGAGCGTATTCGCGCGACTGGCGTGCCGGCGATCCAGGTCAACACCGGCAAGGGCTGCCACCTCGATGCCGCCATGGTCGGTGAGGCCTATGACCGGCTGCCCTGGCTGAATGGTGGCCTCCTTTTCATCGAGAATGTCGGCAATCTTGTGTGTCCGGCCGCATTCGATCTCGGCGAGGCCTGCAAGATCGTGGTGTTCTCAACCACCGAGGGCGAAGACAAGCCGCTGAAATATCCGGACATGTTCGCGGCCTCATCCCTGATGCTGATCAACAAGATCGATCTCGCGCCCGTGCTCGACTTCGATCTCGCGAAGACCATCGAATATGCGCGGCGGGTCAATTCGAACATCGAAGTGCTGACGGTATCGGCGCGCACCGGCGAAGGCTTCCCGGCCTTCTATGCCTGGATCGGCAAGCGGGTTTTGACGATGAAGCCAGCCTCGATGACGGCGGCGGAGTGACAATGGGCGGCGAGGCCGTAACATTGGACGGACGGCGGCTGCGTCTGCACGTGCGCGGCGCGGTGCAGGGCGTCGGCTTTCGTCCCTATGTCTATGGTCTCGCCACGCGCTATCGCCTCGGCGGCTTCGTCGCCAACGATTCCCACGGTGTCGTCATCGAGGTCGAGGGCGAGCGCGCATCGGACTTCGTCGCGGCGCTGCCGCTCGAAAAGCCGCCGCTTGCCCGGATCGACGAGATTTCCGTGCAGCCGGTCGGCGCGGTCGCAAGCGCGGAGTTTTGTATCCGCGCCAGCGAGCAGGGCAGGGTGTCGACGCGCATCGTCGCCGATGCCGCAACCTGCAAGGAATGCTTGCGCGAGCTGTTCGATCCGACCAGCCGCTTTCATCGCTATCCCTTCGTCAACTGCACCCATTGCGGTCCGCGCTACACCATTGCCGAGCGGCTGCCCTATGACCGTTCGGCCACGGCGATGAAGCGCTTTGCGATGTGCAAAACCTGTGCGGAGGATTACGCAGATCCCAGGAGCCGCCGCTTTCATGCCGAGGCGATCGCCTGCCCACAATGCGGCCCGAGGCTCAGCCACGAAATCGCAGACGTCGCCTCTGCGATTGCCGGCGGCAAAATCGTCGCGATCAAGGGGCTCGGCGGTTATCAGCTCCTCTGCGATGCCCGCGCCGAGCGGGTCGTGCGGCGGCTGCGGCAGCGCAAGCAGCGCGACCAAAAACCTTTTGCCGTCATGGTCGGGTCGGTGGATGCGGTCGCTGACATCGCCGGCGCCGATGCCGCCGAGCTTGCGTTGCTCCAAACGTCGCCGCGGCCGATAGTGCTGATGCCGTCGCACCATCGGCTCGCGCCTGCGATCGCGCCGGAACTGTCGCTGCTCGGCGTCGTGTTGCCAGTCACCCCGCTCCATCACCTGATCTTCAACGCGCTGAACTCGGCGCATAAGCGGGCCGGCGAAAGCTGGGCGATCGTCGCCACTAGCGCCAATCCCGGCGGAGAGCCGCTCCTGATCGACAATCGCGAGGCGGAGCGGCGCCTTGCCGGCATCGCCGATCTCATCGTCACCCATGACCGCGACATCGTCACCCGTGCCGACGATTCCGTGGCGGCGGTCGTTGCAGGCCGTACGCAATTCCTCCGGCGCGCCCGCGGCTATGTGCCCGAACCGGTCCGCCTCGCGCGCGCCGTGCCGCCGATCCTTGGCGTCGGCGGTGCCCTGAAATCGACCGTGACGGTCACGTGGGGCAGAGAGGCCTTCGTCTCCCAGCACATCGGCGACCTCGACACCGCGGAGGGCATCCGCTTCTTCGAGGAGACGGTGCATCACCTGCTTTCAACGCTGGACGTCGAGCCGGTCGTCGTCGCCCATGATTTGCATCCGAACATGGCCTCGACCCGCTTTGCGGAAGGACGCGGGAAGCGGCTGATCGCGGTCCAGCACCATCATGCCCACGCGGCCTCCGTGATGGCGGAACATGGCGTCGCCGGACCGGTCTTGGCGCTGGTGCTCGACGGTTTTGGCCATGGCAGCGATGGCGGCAATTGGGGTGGCGAGATCTTGCTATGCGACGGCGCGCGGTTCCGGCGGCTCGGCCATCTCGCGCCGATGAAGATGCCGGGCGGTGATCGCGCCGCGCGCGAGCCGTGGCGGATCGCCGCTGGCGTGCTGCATGCCCTGGGACGCGGCGAGACGGTTGCGGCTCGCTTTGCGGCGCAGCCGCAGGCCGCGCGTCTCTCCGCCTTGCTCGAGCAAACAGGCGTGCCGACGACGACCAGCGCCGGTCGGCTGTTCGACGCAGCCGCAGGGTTGCTGGGTCTTTGCCCGGTGCAGGGCTATGAAGGCGAAGCCGCGATGAGGCTGGAGGCACTGGTTCGCATGCTCCGTATCATGAAAGACGGCTGGACCATCGCGCACGGCGTGCTGTCTTTGCTGCCGTTGCTCGCGCGCCTTGCAGCCGAGAGGTTCGATCCCGTCGAGGGAGCCGAGCTGTTCCACGGCACTTTCGCCGCGGCCTGCGTCGACTGGATTACCCGCGCGGCGCGCGAGACCGGAACTACGACCGTCACCCTGAGCGGCGGCTGCTTCCTCAACGCGATCCTGTCGAACGAGATCGGACGCGGCTGCATTG
>NZ_PSRR01000231.1 GCF_004296405.1 Bradyrhizobium sp. Leo170 | reverse complement strand
GTCAGCCAAAAGGCAAAGAACATCCACCGACGCGAGTTGCCTTGGGATTGTGGAGTCTTGGGCGTGAAGCAAGGACAGAAGATACCTTCAGAAAGGCGTGTCGCGCTCATTGAGGCAGAACGAAGGGCAGCTACGCTGTTTGACGAGATCGAAAGGCGAAACCTTGTCAGAGCGGGGCGGACGGAGCGAGAGGTCGAGCAAGAGATTTACGCGATCGCATTGCAACAGTTTGGCGCTGAGAAGCACTGGCATAAGCGCATTGTGCGGGCGGGCACGAATACTTTGACGCTTGCGGCCGACAACCCGCCGGTCCGCAGCATCGAGGCAGACGACATCGTCTATGTGGATTTAGGGCCTGTCTTCGAGGACTGGGAAGCGGATCTCGGTCGTACCTATATTCTGGGTAATCATCCTGGAGGACCGTTAGTCGAAGCCTTACCAATCGTCTTCGAAAAGGTGCAGGCCCATTACCATGCATCACCCGGCATAACAGGCTCCGAACTATACGCGTATGCACAAAAGGCGGCGGCGGAGGCTGGATGGCTTTTTTGGCGGTGCGATCGCAGGCCATCTTGTGAGTGAATTCGCTCACGCCCAGATCCCTGGAAATAGGGACTTGAATCGGATACAGCCGGGGAACACGAAGCGCATGGACGATCCTGACGAACTCGGCCGGGAGCGGCACTGGATCCTAGAAATCCATCTCGTTGAACCACGCGGCTCATACGGTGGATTTTATGAACGCCTGCTATGACGGCGCTTTCGAATCGCCTGTCTACAACCATTGCCACCTCCGGTAACTTTGATGTCGCGCTTTTCAAAGTCATAGGAACGTACTGGCAAGTGCGCTCAGGCGCCCGTTACACGCCAGATCACATCGCCAACATCGTCCGCCACCAGAACAGAACCGTCGGGGCCGAGCGCTACCCCGACCGGTCGCCCGTAGGATTCCCGCTCATCCGGTGCGAGGAATCCGCTCAGGATGTCCCGCGGCGGGCCGGATGGGCGTCCGTTCTCGAAGGGCACGAACACGACCTTGTAGCCGCTGAGCGTGCTGCGATTCCAGGAGCCGTGCTGTCCGATTGCCATGCCATCGGGAAAGCCCGGAAGCGTGCCGGCCGGCAACCAGCATAGACCCAGCGATGCCGTGTGCCCGCCAAGGGCGTAGTCCGGCGTGATGGCCGTTGCGACCAAGGCCGGATCCTGCGGGACGCGATCGTCAACCGTCTGCCCCCAATAGCAATAGGGCCAGCCGTAGAAGCCGCCGTCGCGGACCGAGGTCAGATAATCCGGAGGTGTCTCGTCGCCGATCCCATCGCGCTCGTTGACGACCGTCCAGAGCGCGCCGGTCTGCGGCTCCCATGCGAGGCCCACGGGGTTGCGCAGGCCGCTCGCAAACATGCGGCTGTTGCCGCTCGCAAGATCGAGCTCATAGACGCAGGCCCGCCCTTCCTCGACCTCCATGCCGCTCTCGGCGATGTTGCTGAGCGAGCCGACCCCGACATAGAGCTTCTTGCCATCGGGGCTCGCCAGCAGGCTTCGCGTCCAATGCCCGGCAGGCTTGAACTCGACAAGTTTGCGCCCCTCGGCGGTGATGCGGCTCGTGCCCCCCGCATACGAAAACGCTACGACGCCGTCGGTGTTGCCGACATAGAACGTCTCGCCTACCAGCGCCATGCCGAACGGCTGGTTCAGCCCCTCCATGAATGTCTCTCGTATTTCTGCGACGCCATCGCCGTCGCGGTCGCGCAACAGCGTGATACGGTTTGCGCTGACGCCAAGTGCATCGGCCCGTCTCATCGTCGCCTGCATCGCATAGTGGAACATGCTCCTGGGAGGGCCTGCGACCTGCGTCGCCTCGGCAATGAGCACGTCGCCATTTGGCAACACTTCGATCCAGCGCGGATGGTCCAGGCCGGCCGCAAATGCGTTGACCTTCAGCCCCGGTCCCGCCACGGGTTTTTGGCCGGCGCTCCAGCCCCTGGCCGTCGGCATCTTGAGCGTCGGGATCGCGCCTTGCGACCTCGCTAACGGAATCTGCGGATCATCGCCCCATGCCGGCTTTGGTGCTGCCCCCTGCCACCGACGCCACAATAGCGCGGCACCGCCGACCAGCGCGACGAAGCGCGCAAAGAAGCTGGAAAAATTCATCGAGATTCCTTGTTGGTTGCCCTGGCTTTCGGATGCCGGGTGGATCTTGAAGGCGCAGATCGCGAATATCAGGTTGACGATCTGCCGGTTGGGTTCATGCCAACGTGACAATTTTGGCTGATGTCGTGATTGCAGTCGATGATCTCCCAAGTGGTCTCAACCCCGATTGCAAGGCAATCGCCGGAGGCCCGTCGGCTGGACCTGCCAAAATCCGTTAGCCGTCAACGTCCCACAATAAGCTTTAGCGAACCGAGGAAAAGCGGTTCTGTTCGAAAATGGCCAAACCGCTCGTCCCATCGGCCGAATTTGATATCCCGTGACAGATCGTTTTCGAAGCGCTGTATGGCGGCGTCGTCGACAAAAGCCCACGCCGAGCAGGCACGGCGCGCCTCGGGGTTGAGGAGCATTTCGGGGCGACCGAAATACGCCTCGTTGAAGCCGTCGGTGCAGTCCAGCGGAATTGGAACCGGCAGGACCTCGGACTGGTCGCCAAGTGTGGCGGCAATTCCTTGCGTGGAAGGGTATCTGCTGGCTTCCACGGCGATGACCTCAGGACAGTAATGCTGAAGCCAGAAGCGATCGAGTTCGGCCGGCTCGCAAACACCGATTCTTGCGATCCAGAAGGATCGCCTTCGCATTTTGGGAAGTGCGGGTGTGCGTCTTGTCAAGACGATTGAGATCGTTTGACTAGGTCTGCAAGCGCTCCAAGGATACGCGACGCGATTGCTGCAGGAGGTTGGACATTCTGTTCAGCTTCAGGAAATGGCTGTCTTACCCCTGAGAGTAGTGACAATGATCCACTCTCGCACGCCTTTCCGGACAGGGGCCTCGAAAATTGGGCCGCATTAGCGACATATCTCAGATTATTTTCGCGAAAAATTGCCGCACGTTGTTTGGTAAACGCGCGCAGCTAAACGTAACGAATGTGACATAATGTAACGAGATGTAACGAAAGATGTGACTCCGGCGCATCAATGCAGGGTCATTACTTGGGAATTACTTTGCGAAGTTCTTTGTGTTGGTTCTCGCAGCGCAGTCGTGAAAGCCACTCGGCTGCTCGCGGCAATCACATATTAAAGATTCGGCGTTCATGTAGGCGATCGATCGCTTCGGCATTTGATTGGAGTGTTGCGGCATCGTTGTCGGTGCCGATGCGACGAAATTTCGTCGTCGCGCCGTCGCACGAAGTTGCACGAGCTACATGGAATGGAAGGACTGTCATATATGAAGCGCCGCGATTTCCTGATTGGTGCATCCGCTTTCGGTTTGGCTGCGCCTGCGCTTTTCAGGGCCGCCGTATCGCCAGTGGACGCGCAGCAGGCCGCACCTGCGGGAGCGCGCATTGTTCGCGCCGCAATCTTTCCCGCGATTGGCTTCTCACGTGTCGGCAACGGTGATGAGTGGTTTCCGGCGCCCGAGGTTCCCGGTCTGATGAACGAGCCTCCGGGAGGATTCAAGCAGGGACCAAGCAGCATCAAGAAACAGGTCCAGCGCTTCCGCGTGTACGGTTATGACGATCAGGGACGCGTGGTGCGCGAACTGGGAGCGTCCGATGGTGTGCGCTGGACGGTGCACGTCGCGAACACCAAGGCTGCCTGGTATGGCTATTCGAATGCCTTGGACGGAGGAGCGCAGGCTCCCGGTATTCCGGGCGCACAACGCAATGCCTTCATCGAACCTGCCCGTCGCGAACAAATGCTGGCGATTGACGCGGGGGCAGTCCGCATCGATGGCGCATCGAAGAATACGGATGGCCGGGATGCCGCCTATCAAATGGCAGGTCAGTTCTGGAAAAAGCTGCCAGTGAAACTCGGTCATCTCCGCACTGACGATGCAGGCCGGCTGCTGGTATTCCCGGCGGACGGAATATCCAACAGTGCTTTGGCTCAGAATCCGGTGCGCGACTTCACCAACAACGATGGTTGGCACGACGACTGGTGCGATGGCTGGGTGAAAGCCACAGTACGCGTCGGGGATGCAGATGTCGATTGCGAACCGGCGTGGGTCGTGTGCTGCGGACCGAAGTTTGCTCCCCAGATTGAGCCGATTGTCAGCCTTTATGATGCCGCGCGCGAAGCAATGATCGCTACGGGACATATGAAGGCGGTCGCCGGTCAGGTTTCCTTCCGTCGCGACGTACTGCCTATGCTGCGGCGCTCCGGGATGATGCAGTGGGTCGCGCAGGCCTCGTATCTCGGCAAGGCTTGGATGGATCTCGACGATCTTTCGGATCCGGCGGTGATCAAGTCGTTGGCGGATACGGGAGCAAAGACACGCCCCGCCCGAGAGAAGGTGCTCGCGGCGTTCCGTAAACCCGGTGGTGACGATACCCGTTCGGACGCCCTGCCTCCGATGCTCGGTGACGGCGTCAATTTTCCGGGCAGCCCGACCAGTTGGCTCACGCTTACATCCAGCCAATACAGAATTCTGAGCGACTGGGCGAAGGGCGACTTTATCAACGATCTCGATGATCCTGCAGCCGATGCCGTCAAGCAGCTCGATGACATGCCATTGTCGTTGCGTCCGGAAGCATTGACGCGCGCTGCGCTCGATGCCTGTTCTGGCGGAGCCTTCCATCCCGGCGTCGAGATCACTTGGCCTATCCGTCATGCGGCGCTCTACCGTTCGACGAAGGAGACGTCGCTACCGTTCCGTATCGCGATTTCGAACCGAAAGAGTCTGGTTCAAAATATCGGACTGCAACTCAATCCGCAGAATGTGTTCTCAGGTGATCCGCAGCGACCGCAGGATGGGGCTCCCGTTGGACCGCAGGCGCCTGGCGACCTCACGCGCTGGATGGGTGTTCCGTGGCAGGGCGATGCATTCAGCTGCCAATCTGTGCTGACGGGCGAGGGGTTCCCGACGCCAGTGTGGTGGCCCGCGCTTCTGCCCGTCGATGTCCTGCCGGAAGGGTTCTACAAGCAGATGATGCGTACTGACCTTCCGATGGAGGAGCGCCTACGCTTCTATCACGCGCGTGTCGCCTGGTCGCGCGGCGCGGCCGGCGTCGGCCTGCACGTCGATGCAAGCTATACAGACGGCCTGCGCCGGATGATCGAGCTCTGGACGCAGATGGGCGTTGTCGTGCGTCGTAGTGGCCCCAAGGATATTCCTGGCGTTCCTGCAGAAGTCTTCGTCGAGGTGCAGCGCGGTTCGACGGATTTGGCCGCGAACAAAGAATTGAAGTAGTGACAGAACGTCAGGCCGTCATTTTGGGGGCGGGCATGGCCGGAATGGCATGTGCCCGCATCCTGTCGCGTCGCGGGATTGATGCCCTTCTTGTCGCCCCACCGTCGGATGTTGCCAGTCGGGGCGAAACGCTGTCGTTCCGGGCGGGCCCCTATCTGGAAACACTTGGATGGCATGGCCTGCTTGATGCGGAGACGGCGTTAGTCAATCAGGGCAGCTATTCCGTGTGGGGCAATAGAGCGCTGCGTCGTGGCATGTTCCACCAGGAAGAAATGTCGGGCTGGCACATCGATCGTTATCGGCTTGAGGCTCGGATGGCGGAAACACTTGAAGCCGATGGCGTAGATCGCGTCTTCTGCGAAGCCCGGCAGTTCTCGAGATCTGAAACCGGAATCGCCGTTGAGCTTGCTGACGGATCACCGGTAAATACGCGGCTGTTGGTTGATTGCTCAGGCCGCTCCGCTGTGACCGCAGGTCCAGCGGTGACGCTCCGTCGCCTCGACAAGCTCGTGGCCTGCTACAGTGTCTTCACCCTTGATGAGGACGTTGAGGCCATCCCTGTTACGCTTGTTGAGGCTGTGGCGATAGGGTGGTGGTATACGTCGTTGCTGCCCGGCAGCCGTATGCTGGTGGGACTCTTTACCGACTCTGATCTGCTACCGGCGGGATTCCGCAAAAATGCCGGTCTGTGGGCTGACCTGGCGTCGCAAACGACGGCGATCTCTCCGCGCTTGTCGAGTCTTGGTATGGATCTGGCCGCGGCGCCTGAACTGCATTTCGCCGCAGCCAGCACCGTAACAGCATCGGAGCTTGTTGAACCATTCATCATTCGAGCGGGCGATGCGGCCAGTGCATTGGATCCGCTCGCCGCGAACGGACTTGCTACCGCCCTGTGGAGCGGAATTCAGGCAGCCGAAAGCGTTGTTGGACTTCTCACGCAAAACGACGGGACGAAAGCGGTTCAGTATCAGCAGCAGTTCCTGCAAGGCATCGCGTCGCACCTTGCCGTGCAAACGGCGATGTATGCCTCCGAGCACCGCTTCATCGACGCGCCATTCTGGCAGCGACGACGAGGTCCGTGGTTGGAAAATTGATCGATGCAATCGTTCTCAGTTGCTGAGGCGCGAGCAGGTCGCCGCTGCCGAAGGCGCGTCACTAAGAGATGCGGTACGCTTGACCATCTATGTATCTGATGTCGTGCGTTTACGTCCTGTGGTGAATAAGGTGCAGGAAGATCTTTGGGGCAAAGGCCCTTATCCGCCACGTACTGTTCTCGAGGTTCGAAAGCTCGATCAGGATGACATCGCCGAGGTCGATGGAACGTTCTATGCGCCACTGAAGAAATAGCATCGGGTCGTCATGGAGCGGCTTGGCCAAATGACCAAGCCTTTTCTCTCGCGACAAACGCGAAGCGTTTGCGTCGGAAGATCATGCTCAAACAAAAAGCTAAAGCGGGATGACGATTCGAAGAAAAGTCATCACGCTTGAGTTGTCACGCCGGTCGCGCCATCAGTGATGGGCCGAAACGCTCCTGAGGCACTCTGACAGGAGATTGTCGCCAGACGTGGAATGGCTGACATCGCCGAGACTGAGGATGCCGACCATCCGCTTGCTCTTGTTGATCACTGGCAATCTGCGGACCTGCAGCTTCTCCATGTGATGCATCGCCTTCGCGAGGTCATCGTCTTCCCGGCAGCAATGGATGCCTTCGGTCATGACATCGCGCGCCGTCGCGCGACGAGCATCGAAGTTGTTGCTCGCAAGCCCTTTGCAGACGATATCGCGGTCGGTCACCATCCCGATCAGCCGATCGTCCTCTCCGATCGGAATGCAGCCGATGTCGTGCCCCCGCATCAATTTCGCGAGTTCGGTGACGGGGGTGTCGGGGCTGACCCAGTCGACGCCCTTGTGCATCACTTCTTTGACTTTCATGGCGGACCTCCGTTACTGGATTTCAGGTGCACTTGATGCAACGCATTTGCCCAGGGCATGATCCGGAAAAGTGTGAAGCGGTTTTCCCTCGCGACAAACGCGCAGCGTTTGCGCGGAGATCATGCTCAAACAGTAACCTAAGCGCGATGATGATTCATCCTCGTCTCTTCGCGCTTTAGCGGCAGATGCGCGCGACCAATCCTTTAGTCGTGCGCGCTAAAGCGCCCATGCGGTGCGTTCGCCGTCAGGCGCGCAAACTGCTCGTGCGTGAGATGAAGCAGGGTCTCATGATCGCCGGCTTCCATATAGATTTCCGGCTGTGTCTCGATGCTGTCGTCGACGATGATATCGAGCCCATAGCACTTGCCAACGGCGGGAACGGCGCCGTGCGCGCAGTCGCGGAACAGTTGATTGATTTCGGTTTCATCCGCCATATCGACATTATCACCGAGCGTCGTCCGCAGCTCGGACAGGCGGAGGTGGTGCGATGCGGGCACGACGGCGAGAATATATTCGCCGTCGCGTCGCAACACGATGCCCTTGGCGAGACGATCGCCCGAGATATGGGATACTTCAGCCGTGCGAGTGGACGACATGCTCAGCTCGTGCTGGATCTCCTCGTATTGGATGTTTTCAGCGGCCAGGTATTTTTGCAGTGTGGGAGCGATGGACATAACCGTGACCTCCGGTGCGGGTAGGCAAACCATCCGCCGTAAGGTCTTCCTGCCGAGCCTCGCCTTACGATGGGCGGCTGCGTCATTATAAGGCCAACATATTCCTTCCATCCGCCGGCTGCAATTCTTCGTCAGTGGCTGGGTTGCGATGCAAACGCCTCGACTTGGCGTTGGTATGCTTTCTGTCTTTGCCTCCAACAGGCGATCGTCGCGGCGTATGGATCACCGATAAGGCAGCGTTCTTGGCCCAATTCGTCATCTTGAGGAAGCGCGGCGCGCCGACCCCCGATGGCATACGATGACAGCGGAATTGTTGTTTGAAATTTGAATCCGAACTTTCCCGTCGTCCTCCCGGCCTAGAGCCAGACCTGTAACGAGGGAGATTTGATGTGCTCCGCCGCCGTCGCTTGCTGCCGCCACAAGGTGAGCCGCGATATTGCCGTCAGCCCGTCGACGATCCGGGCCTTGTTCCCGGTTCGCTTTTTCGTGAACGCGAATACGTCTCCAGACCATATGGTTGCAACCTAATCATTAGTATCCTATCTATTGTCCATGATTCTTTCCCAAACAACGATTCATGCCGAAATGGGTTTGCTCATCGCACGGCTTGCCCGGCTGTGGCGTCGCGAGGCCAACCAGGCGCTTGCCGATCACGGTCTGTCGGAGGCGACCGCACTTCCCCTGATGGTGCTGTCGCGCCGGGGCAAGAGCGTCCGCCAAGGTGAACTCGCCGAGGAGATGGGCATCGAAGGTCCGTCGCTGGTCCGGCTGATCGATGTGCTGCAGGCCGAAGGGCTGGTGGAACGCCATGAGGATTCCACCGACCGCCGCGCCAAGACCTTGCATCTCACCCCGATGGGCGAGGCCAAGGCCAACGAGGTCAACCGGGTCTTGCGCAAGGTCCGCGCGTACCTCCTGAAGGACATCGGTAGCGACGAGCTTGTGGCGACCTTCGAGGCGCTGCTGAGCATCGAACGGCGAGCCAATCGGTTGCGCGAAGCCGCGGCGGCCTGAGCCGTGCGTTCCGACCAATCTTTCCTGGTCCGCCATGCGAACCTTGTCTTTGCGTTCAAGACCTTCCTGGCGGCGGCTTTGGCGCTGGTCGTCGCGCTCTGGATCGACTTGGCGCGTCCCTATTGGGCGATGGCGACCGTCTATATCGCCTCCCAACCGCTAGCGGGCGCAACGAGTTCCAAGGCGCTCTCCCGTGTGCTGGGAACGGTGGTTGGCGCAATCGTCAGCGTCATCCTAGTCCCCAATCTCGTCAATGCCCCCGAATTGCTCTGCCTGGTCGTTGCACTCTGGGTCGGCCTTTGTCTGTATTTGTCGCTGCTCGAGCGCAGCCCGCGCAGCTATGCCTTCATGCTTGCCGGATACACGGTAGCGCTGATCGGCTTTCCCGCCGTCTCGGACCCCGGCAGCATCTTCGACACTGCGCTCGCGCGCGTCGAGGAGATCACGCTCGGCATCATCTGCGCGACCCTGGTGTCGACAATCGTATTCCCGCGCAGCGTCGCCCCCGCCGTCGCTGCCCGCGTCAACAATTGGCTGTGCGACGCAAGCCGGCTCAGCCAGGATGTTCTCTCCGGCCGTGGCGCCGAGCGGGTCCATCGGGCGCAACGCTTGCGGCTGGCGACCGACGCCGTCGAAATCGACGCGCTCGCTGGTCACCTGGCCTATGACCGCTTCGCGGACGCAAATGCCGTCAGCGGATTGCAGGCGCTTCGCCTGCACATGCTGATGCTGCTGCCGCTCCTGTCCTCGATCACCGATCGGATCGCAGCACTTGGCGGCCGGTTGGGCGAATGCTCGCCGCAATTGCCGCGGCTGCTTGATGATCTCGGGCGCTGGCTCGCGGCTGACGCCGGCGAACGGCAACCGGCCGATGTGCTGCGCGCCGCGATCATGTCACTGCGGCCGAAGCTCGATGCCCATTCGTCCTGGGATCAGGTCACGGCGGCGAACCTGCTGATACGCCTGCGCGAGCTCGTCGATGTCTCGGATGATTGCCGGGTGCTCAACCGCGCCATTGCCGTTGGCAAGGACGTCTCCGGCCTTCGGCTGGCATTCCTTCCTGAGGCCAGCATTGCTCCGGCGCGACACCGCGACCACGGCTTGGCACTATGGTCGGGGGCTGGCGCGGCTTTCGCGGTCCTGGTCTGCTGTGCCTTCTGGATCGGGACAGGCTGGGTGGACGGCGCATCGGCCCCGATGATGGCGGCCATAGGCTGTTCCTTCTTCGCCGCGCAAGATGATCCCGCGCCCAGTATTCGCAGCTTCGCATGGTGGTCACTGGCCTCGGTCGCGGTCGTCGCCATTTATTTGTTCGCCATCATTCCGGCAATCTCCACGGTCGAGGTGCTGATCGCGGCCCTGGCGCCGTCCTTCATCCTGTTCGGCGTTCTGATCGCGCGGCCCCGGACCAACTTCATTGGCATGGCGCTGGCAGCCAATTCGGCCACCTTGCTGGCGCTGCAGTCGACTTACGACGCAGACTTTGCGAGCTTTACAAATGCCGCCATCGCATTGCTGCTGGGAATGGCGGCGGCTGCGGTCATTACCAGGCTGGCGCGGTCGGTCGGAGCCGAGTGGGTCGCGCGGCGCCTGATGAAAACCAGCTGGGCGACGCTAGCACTCACGGCAGAGCGGCGCGGCAAGAACGACCGGGCACGCTTCGCCGGGCTGATGCTGGATCGCCTCGGCCTGTTGGTCCAGCGCTTCGCCGTGATTCCCGAGGTCGATCGCCGCGACGTCGACGGTCTGACCCAGCTCCGGGTCGGCCTCAACATCATCGATCTGCGCCGGGCCCGTCACAAGCTGACGCCGGCGACGCTCAGTGCAATCGACGACATGCTGGACCAGCTTGCGCTAGCGTGTCGCGAACACGTCTCGGGCCCGCTGCCGCCTGAACTGCTCAGGCTGATCGATGTTGCGCTCGCCGAGGCGCTCAACGAGCCCGAAGGCGGTGCCAGAGATGATGCGCTGATCGGCTTGATCGGCATCCGGCGCGGGCTGTTTCCGGACGTCTTGGCCTACCAGCCTCAATCACCTGATCCACGGAATCTAGCGGCATGAGATATGAGATCGATATCTATGGCGTGCTCGCGCCCGCGCTTCTGCTGTGGCTGATCATTGCCTATGCGTTGAGCGCCCTGCTGCGCAAGACCCTGCGCAAGACCGGACTTTACCGGCTGGTCTGGCATCCCGCGTTGTTCGACCTGGCCCTGTTCGTCTGCCTTTTGGGAGGCGTCGTCTATTTGTCTTCGGAGTATCTGTCGTGAAGAGATTTTTCTTCGTGCTTGGCCGTCTTGCGCTGACGGGTATCGCTGTCGCAGCGGCTGTGAATGTCGCGATCCATCTGTGGGACTACTACGTGGAGGCACCATGGACGCGAGACGGGCGGGTGCGCGCCGATGTCGTCCAGGTCACGCCTGACGTTTCGGGTTTGGTCACGGACGTCCTGGTGCAGGACAACCAGAAAGTCCATCGCGGCGACGTCCTCTTTCGCATCGACCGCGCCCGCTTCGCGCTCGCCTTGCAGCAGGCCGATGCCGTCGTCGCAAGCCGTCGCGCTGCCCTCGATCAGGCAAATAGCGATTTGAAGCGCTATCGCACGCTGACCACCGATGCCGTCTCCCAGCAGAAGCAGGAGCAGGTGCTGGCGACGCAGCAGCAAGCCCAGGCCGGCTACGACCAGGCGGTGGCCGATCGCGACCTTGCCCAACTCAATCTCGACCGCAGCGAAGTGCACGCATCGGTCAACGGCACGATCTCGAACATGAACCTGCGTCCCGGCACCTATGTGATGGCGGGCAAAGGGGTGATGGCGCTGGTGGATACCGACACGCTCCGCGTCGAGGGTTATTTCGAGGAAACGAAGCTGCCACGCATCCATGTCGGCGATGCTGTCAGGATCCGCCTGATGGGCGACAAGGGGCGCCTGACCGGACATGTGGAAAGCATTGCTGCCGGCATAGAAGATCGTGACCGGGCCGAGGGGACAAGCCTTCTTGCCAACGTCAACCCGACCTTCAACTGGGTTCGTCTGGCGCAACGTGTCCCCGTGCGCATCGCTCTCGACCAAGGAGCGGGCCAGGCCGAACTCGTCGCCGGCCGCACGGCGACGGTCGAGATCGTCGGGTCGACCAACAACGGGCTATCGAGGCGTGCCGACGCTGCTCGCTAGAGCATGTCCTCACAAGCGGTGCTATGGATTGCTTCGCTTCGCTCCCGAAGCGGCGCGCGGCAACGCCGCCGCCGAGATTATTGAGAGCAGGGGCTTTCCCACTGGCATCGACAGCGAGAAGCTAGTAAGCGTGCGCCATGTTCTACGCGACGCGATGCCGGACGAGCCGCTTTATGGCGGGCTTGCCTGCGCTGGACCGCCCCGACCGGCTGCGAGCCGAGTCAGGTGAGCGGTACTCGTCGACCAACCTCGCGACTGCTTGAGAAAGATGAACATCCCAGCTCGCCTTACGCTTTGTGTCGCCCTGCTTGCCACGCTTGAATGCGCTCCGGCGACAGCCAAAACGATTCAGCAACAGTTGCTGTCTTTGGACCCGCAAACACGTATCGAACAGCGCTGCAATGGACGGGCAGCGGGTTTGATTGGACGGGAGCACAGTGCTTTCAAGCCGGATGAGGTCGTTGCTTATGCGTTTGCCGAGCCCGTGCTGAAAGGAAATGCGCTCCAAGCGTCTGGAGCGGCCATCCGAAGTCGGGGACATTGGTACCATCTTTCCTACGCGTGTCGCGTCACGTCGGACGGGCTCGGCATCGAGACTTTCAGCTACAAATTGGGGGCAGAGGTTCCTCGTGCGATATGGGCCGAACACTATCTCGTCCCGTAGCTAACCGACCAAAGGCGAAGGAGATCACAAGCGGCAGGAGTCTTTGTGGGTGCTTGTTGCGGGATAGATCAGATCATGATCCGATTCCGTCCAATCGGATATGATTTGGCGCCGCGCCAAGGATGGTGGGTTACGCCTTGTGGTTTCGCCTGCGCTATTTCGTCAGCATCGCTCCGGTTTCCGGATGCTGCAGCCATCCCAGCACCGCGTCGTGGAATCGTGCGGGTGCCTGGATTTGTGGGGCGTGGCCGAGGTCGGGGAATTCGATCAGTTGCGCGTGCGGGAAACGCTTCGCCGCCTCCTTGCCGAGCACGGGATAGTTGCCGAGCTTGGGGCGAATGTCCGGCGGCGCGAGGTCCTTGCCGATGGCGGTGGTGTCCTTGTCGCCGATCAGGAGCAGCACTGGCGTGGTGATGCGCTCGAATTCGTAGAACACCGGCTGGGTCGCGATCATGTCATAGAGCCGCGCCGAGCTCGAGGCCACGGTCTCGCGCCCGGGACCGCGATATAGGCCGGCCAGCATCTGCACCCAGGGTTCGTATGACGCGTCCCAGGTGTTGGCATAGTAGGTCGCGCGCTCGTAGGCGCGAATGGTGTCGGCGGTCACGCGCTTCTCGCGCTCGTTCCAGCCGTCGAGGCTGAGCCACGGCACGCCCTTGGCCGCCCAGTCCTCCAGGCCGATCGGATCGACCAGCACGAGCTGATCGACGGCCGCCGGATACATCAGCGCATAGCGCATCGCGAGCATGCCGCCGGTCGAATGGCCCATGATCACCGAACGCTCGATGCCGAGTGACGCCAATAGCGCGCGGGTGTTGCCGGCGAGCTGCTGGAATGTGAATTGATAGCGCTCAGGCTTGCTGGATTTGCAGAACCCGATCTGATCTGGCGCGATCACCCGATAGCCGGCCGCCGTCAGCGCCTTGATCGAGCCTTCCCAGGTGGCGGCGCAGAAATTCTTCCCATGCAGCACCACGACGGTGCGGCCGTTCGGGTTCGACGGCTTCACGTCGAGATAGGCCATCTCCAGTTCCTGGCCTTGCGAAGAGAATCGATAGCGCTCCACCGGGAAGGGGTATTCGAAGCCCTGCAGCTCCGGTCCATAGGCCGGCCCGCCATCGGCAGCGGAGGCCGGTGAACTCAGGCTCAGAGCGGTGGTCAATGCGAGACCGAACAGGGTGGCAAAACGGATCATCGGGCAATCCTGCAGAATTGAAGCGCTAGGCGTCCTCGGACTAACGCAGCACTGTGACGCTATCCAGAAGGCCTGCGATGATTTGTTTGTGATCGATCGGGAGATCGGCCAGCTCACCTGCTGCCAACGCACCGTCATTCCGGGGCGCGCGAAGCGCGAGCCCGGAATCCATTCATCCGCGGTCGCAAGCGGTGAAATGGATTC
>NZ_PSRR01000230.1 GCF_004296405.1 Bradyrhizobium sp. Leo170 | reverse complement strand
CCCGACGCGGACCTCACGGCATATCCGCTGTTGCGCCGCTCTCGGAGGCGAGCGTGCTGAAGAGTACATCGCCCGGGTGCCATCGCTGGATCAACCGATCGCCTGAGAGCGCGACGTCACCATTGGCGCTATCCCACGAGTGACCTATTGCCGGCAAACAACCTGGATCGAGTTATTCGAGCTGTACGCGGATACACCAGGCCCCGCCAAAGGCAGATACTTTCTTGAGGGCGAGCCCTTGAATACTCCGAGTTGACATCCACGTACCATCCATATGGATGTCATATGGATGGAAAAGTCATGTCGAGCAATGTCCGCGAACTCCGGCCGAAGCAGCCAGATAGCGAGAAAATCACGATCAATCTGGGTTATGTCGACCTTGGGCAGGTCGACCTCATGGTCCAGGAAGGGTTCTACTCGAACCGAACCGATTTCATTCGCACAGCCATCCGCAACCAACTCGAACGTCATGCGGATGTGGTCAAACAGTCGACTGCTCGGAAAAGCCTGGACCTCGGTCTACGGAATTACAGCCGTGAGGATCTCGAAACGGTCCGACGCGCCGGCGAGATGCTGCACATCAATGTTCTGGGCCTTGCGACAATCGCCCAAGACGTCACACCCGAGCTTGCTCGCGCCACGATTGCTTCGGTCTCCGTGCTTGGCGCTCTCCATGCCACTCCGGCGGTCAAAGCCGCGCTAACCGACAGGACGCGGTGATGGCGATGCTCAGACAGGACATCATTCGCGAAGCCACACGTCTCACGCGCGCGGGCCGACTCGTCGAGGCGACGGCACTTCTCCAGCAAATGCTTTGCGGTGAACGAGCGCCGGATGCGACATTCCGCACCGACCCCATCGCCCTCCCAGGAGGTGCACCGTTAATTATAGATGCGAAAGCAAATTGGGTTGAAGAAACGGAGAGCCCGCAGTCAGCGCGGAGCACATCCGCTCAACCGCGCAAGGTCCGCGCGTCGTCAAATCGCACAAACAGTTTCGTTGGGCTCCCATTGCGGCGCGCAATAAAGCGCGCTCCGCCGTCCATGCGCGACATCGTGCCGGAGGGTGCGAGATTTATCGACGGCAGCTATAGCAATCCTGCGGGAAGTCGTGCCTACAGGCTCTTCATTCCGAGCCGGTATCACGGGCAGCCCATTCCGTTGATCGTCATGCTCCACGGTTGCACCCAGTCGCCAGAAGATTTCGCCGCCGGCACGAGAATGAATTTCATCGCAGAAGCACAACCTTGCTTTGTGGTCTATCCCGCGCAGCGTAGCGAAGCAAATCACGCGAAATGCTGGAATTGGTTTCGCACAACCGACCAGCAGCGTGGCACAGGGGAGCCCTCGCTTATCGCGGGGATCACGCGCCAAATCATGCGGGAGTACTCAGTTGATCAAATGCGTGTCTACGTGGCTGGATTATCAGCCGGAGCGGCCGCAGCGGTCATCATGGGAGCAACATATAACGATCTATATGCGGCCGTGGGTGTACATTCTGGCCTTGCATGTGGTGCCGCCACCGACCTTCCCTCTGCGCTCCTCGCCATGCGACAAGGCGGCGGCTTTAACCATCGGACGGGTTCGACCGACCCTGTTCCGACCATTGTTTTTCACGGCGATCGCGACAGTGCAGTGCACCCAAAGAACGGCGATCAAGTTATTGAGCAGTTCATCAATGCGGTGAGCACGGAAAGAAACGTTCATCGTGGGCAGGTGGCTGGAGGTCACGCCTATACTCGCACCGTCCATAGCGACGCCAGAGGGCGCCACGTCCTTGAGCACTGGAGCATCCACGGAGCCGGACACGCATGGTCGGGGGGAAGCTCCGCGGGCTCCTACACTGATCCGCGAGGACCGGACGCAACAAGAGAAATGCTGCGTTTTTTCCTCGAGCATTCGCTGCCGTAATATTGACAGATCAGAGATAGTCCGTTTCTGGCCCTAATGCGAAGTACGGCGTAGCTCTGAAATCGTCTGCTTATCGGGGTAGACTGGAAGTCACGGACCGCCCTTAAACCCGGCGCTTTCGATCCAGAATGGATTTACTTCGGAAGCGCCGAATGACGAGGTTGGCGGCCTCACGGAATATGTCCGGGGCAAGCTGCGAGCAGCCCACAAAGCCGAAAACGATAGACGGAAAGTAAGAGGCTCCAATGCTGCGGCGCCTATAACCGGTCTCTGCTCGACAGTCAGATATTTCCAAATACGGCGGAACGTTGGTCCATGCCATAGGTTTTCTCAACGGAGACGGAATCTTCACGAGGAGTGGGACAGTCACCATCGCGACCAGGCGGCGTAACGCCCGCCTAGTCGCGGTTCAACCGTATCCTTTCATCGCGAGTGAACCACAATGAATAGGCGCAAGCCCACCTATTTCCGTAATGCGTTGGATTTGAGAGATAAAGTGCAGGTCAAGGTCTTGCGCAAGCGCCTCAAGCTCTCGGACGAACAGTTCGCCAGTATAGTTCGGAAGTCTGGAAATTCGATTTCGGCCATCACGAAGGAGGCCACTCGCGCCACTTCAGCGAACCCGAGCGAACCGCCAGCAGTTGCCGTTTTTGTTACTGTTTAGTCGCGGCACAAGATAATCCCAATCCTGACGCCGAACCAGGAAGACGCGAGGCGTCTTGACTGTAGGAGGAGTTAACCTGGATCTATTCACGAGGATCCCAATCCACCTGTGGCCCAAAGCCCACGTGCTGAAGGCCGGTCGGGATGTCTGCTTCGGAGTATAGTGCGGATATCGCCAAGTCCATGGGTTCCGGATTTACAATTACAGGCTCTAGCTGAAGGCCCTGTCTCAACCTGTCTCGCGCGACCATGCTTCGTCGCGGCGGGACGGCCGCCGATGCAGGCGCTCGGCGATCAGCTTTGTCGCCTTCTCGCCTCGCCTCGCGCGAAGACAGGCGACGATGAACGTGTCCTCCCAAAGCTCGCGCTGGGCGTGGCTGCCGCCGATCCGCACCAGTTCGGGCATCAACGGCTCGAGGATGCGGACAGCGCCCTCGTTGTCGCCCGAGGCGAATGCCTGGATGCCGCGGCAGAGGCCGATCGCGGAAGCGCCGGGCGCCAGCTTGCCCTCGGCGCGCCGTGCCTCCATTTCCGCAAGCCGCGGCTCCAGAGCGCCGCCGTTGGTCGCCGCGGCAGCCAAGGCGTGGTGGACGTCGGCAAAATGCGCGCCGGCTTTCGGGAAGAATTTCTCGCCGTAGGCGGTGACTTCCTGCCAATGCGATTCAAGCCCGGTCCTTCCCGCCAGCGAGAGCCGCCACAGCAATGAGGTGGTGTCCGTCAGAATGTTCAGCGGCGGATAGGGCCGCCCCTGCGGTCTGATATGCCGTTCGTAGATGTCGAGCGCGCCGCCAGTATCGCCGTCCTCGAGCGCGATCAGTGCCAGGTGCCAGGCAAGGTGTCCCTGCAAGAAGCTTACCCGGTCGTGGGCCGGCAGCCAGCCGGACAGGAAGGCACGGCCTTGCGTCGGATCACCCTGCTCGAACAGCGCATGCGACAGGGCATGGGCCGCGCTGGCGTTTGCAGGATTCATCCAATAGGCGCGCTCGGTGGTATCGCGGCCGGTGACGACGTCGCCCGCCTCGGTTTGCGACCAGCCGAGATAGGTCAGGAACCACCAGTCCTCGCCATAATCGGCGGCGTAGCGCTGGCAAATCGAAAGCCGCGCCGCGTCGTGGTCGGCGCGCCCTGAGAAAGCGTAGAGGCCGAAGGCGCCGAGCAGCAGCGACAGGATCAGCGCGTCGCGCGGAAATTCCGCGAGGTGCTGTTCGGCAGCTTGCAATGCCTGCCTGGTCTGGCTTTCGACCACCGATGCCACGATCTCGATATGCTGCTGCTCGCGCCGGCTCGCGGTCGCGGCCAATTGCCGGGCTCTTGCAGCCTTGTCGCGGGCCGCCGCGCCTTCCATGTTGATCTGATGGACGCGGGCACGCGCCACATGCGCCAGTGCGAAATCGGGATCCTCGGCGATGGCCGCCTCAAAGGCCGCATCCGCGCCATGCCAGGCCGCAAGGATACAGTCGATGCCATCACGGTAGAGCGCCGCGGCGCGATCGGAAGCGGTCGTCAGCGGCAGGTCGTAGCGGTCCCGGTTCATCGTTCGTCCTCCTGACGTGAAGGCGAAATCTAGCAGAGGCGGCTGTGACAACAATATTGCGGAAGACGCCGCGTGAAGCGGTTGAGCCAGTGGCGATCCGCCGCTAGCTTGCGGTCACGATCGGGCTAAAGGGAATCATGGCTGAGGAACTGGCGAAGACGGCAAATAATTCGACGACGGAAGACACTGCGCCGCGGAGGGCGACCGACATGCCGCTGCTGCGCATCGAGGGCGTGACGAAAAGGTTCGGCAACTTCACCGCGGTCAATCAGCTCTCACTCGACATCCGCGCCGGTGAGTTCTTCGCCCTGCTTGGCCCGAGCGGCTGCGGCAAAACCACGCTGTTGCGCATGCTGGCGGGTTTCGAGACCCCGGACGAGGGACGCCTCCTGCTTGCTGGTCGCGACATCGCGCAGGTGATGCCGCATGAGCGGCCCGTCAATATGATGTTCCAGAACTATGCGCTGTTTCCGCATCTCTCGGTGCGTGACAACATCGCATTCGGCCTGCGGCGCGCTGGCATGGCGCGCGGCGAGATCGCCGCCCGCGTCGCCGAGATGGTGGCGCTCGTCAAGCTCGAAGGGATGGAGAAACGCAAGCCCGACCAGCTTTCCGGCGGACAGCGGCAGCGCGTGGCCTTGGCGCGCTCGCTGGCACGCCGGCCGCAGGTGCTGCTGCTCGACGAGCCCTTGGCCGCGCTCGACAAGAAACTGCGGGAGAGCACGCAGGCAGAATTGATGGAATTGCAGCGCCGCCTTGGCATGACCTTCATCATCGTCACCCACGACCAGGAAGAGGCGATGACGATGGCGAGCCGGATCGGCGTGATGGACACAGGCCGCCTGGCGCAGGTCGCGACGCCGCGCGACCTCTATGAGGCGCCAGCCTCACGCTGGGTCGCCGAGTTCGTCGGCGACGTCAATCTGTTCGAGGGGCAGGTCATCTCCCGCGAGCAGGGCAGGCTGAAGGTCACGACGCGCGAGGCAGGGATCATCACCGTGACCGAACCGCGCCAGCCGGTGACGAAAGAGATCGTCACCGTCGCGATCCGGCCCGAGAAGATCAAATTATCGCGGCGCGGATTGGCGTCGAGTGCCGACGCGTTGCAAGCGATCAATCGGTTCGAGGGCGAGGTTGCGGAGATCAACTATCTCGGCGGCCTCACCGCCTACAGGATCAGGCTCGACAATGGCGCCGTGGTGCGCTCCGTGATGGCCAATACCGCGCGGCTTGACGTGGACGGCTATGGCTCGAGCGAGCGCGTGGCCGCCTGGTTCGCGCCTGACGACGGTGTGGTGCTCGAGCAATGAGCACGCGCCGTATCTTTGCCCGTCCGGCGCGCTATGCCGCCATCGCGCCATATCTTTGGATGGCGCTGTTTTTCCTGGTACCGTTCGGCTTTGTGCTGAAGATCAGCCTGTCGCAGACCGCGATCGCGCAGCCGCCCTATACGCCGGTGTTCGACCTCAGCGAGGGGTGGGAAGCGTTCAAGGGCGCGTTCGAACAGTTATCGCTGGAAAATTACCGGCTGCTGATTTCTGACAATCTCTACATCCTGTCCTATCTGCGTAGCCTCGTCGTCGCCATAACCTCGACGCTGATTCTGCTCGTGATCGGCTATCCCATCGCCTACGGCATGGCGCGGCTGCCGCAGCGCTGGCAGGGCATCGCGATGATCCTGGTCATCGTGCCGTTCTGGACCTCGTTCCTAATCCGCATCTATGCCTGGATCAACATCTTGCAGCATGACGGTTTGCTCAATCGGATCCTGCTCGCATTGCATCTGGTGTCCAAGCCGGTTGTCTGGCTCTCGACCGACACCGCGATGTATATCGGCATCGTCTATTCCTATCTGCCGTTCATGATCCTGCCGCTCTACGCCACGCTCGCGAAGATGGACCGCGCGCTGCTGGAAGCCGCCGAAGATCTGGGCGCCTCGCCGCGGAAGGCCTTCTGGCTCGTGACGTTTCCGCTGTCACTGCCGGGCGTCGGGGCAGGGGTATTGCTCTGCTTCATTCCGATCGTCGGCGAGTTCGTGATCCCCGATCTCCTCGCCGGTTCCAATTCGTTGATGATCGGCCAGACGCTCTGGCTCGAATTCTTCACCAATAAGGATTGGCCGGTGGCCTCCGCCGTCGCGATTGCGCTGTTGCTACTGCTGGTGCCGCCCCTCGTGCTCTATGACCGGCTGCAGCGCCGGCAGGTCGAGGGCCGACGCTGATGGCGCATACCGTGAACCGACTTTCGCGCTTCAACATGACCGCGCTGGCGCTCGGGCTCGCGTTCCTTTACCTGCCGATCGTGATCCTTGTGATCTTTTCGTTCAATGCGTCCCGGCTGGTGAACGTGTGGGGCGGCTGGTCGCTGCGCTGGTACATCGAGTTCTTCAACGACCGCGCCATGCTCGAAGCTGCCTGGATGAGCCTGCGCGTTGCCGCGGTTTCCGCCACATTTGCGACGCTGCTCGGCACGCTCGCGGCCATAGGCCTGGCGCGCGGCGAACGCTTTGCTGGGCGGGCGCTATTCTCCGGCATGCTCTATTCGCCGCTGGTGATGCCGGAGGTGATCTCGGGCCTGTCGCTGCTCCTGCTGTTTGTGGCGCTGAACGCCGAGCGCGGCTTCTGGACGGTGACCATCGCGCACACCACGCTGACCATGTGCTTCGTCACCGTGGTGGTGCAGTCACGCCTTGCTTCGCTTGACCGCAGTCTGGAGGAGGCTGCGATGGACCTCGGCTGCAATCCGGTGAAGGCGTTCCTGATGGTGACGCTGCCGCTGATCATCCCCGCCATTGTCGCGGGCTGGATGCTCGCCTTCACGCTGTCGCTCGACGACGTCGTGATCGCAAGCTTCACCACCGGTCCCGGCTCGGCGACGCTGCCGATCCGGATTTATTCGGAGGTGCGGCTCGGGGTGAAGCCGGAGATCAACGCGATCTGCACGCTGGTGATCGCATTGATCGCCATGCTGATCGTGGCCGCCTCGTTCGCCTCGAAACTGTCGAGCTCTCAGGGCGAGAGCGCCGCGCCGCTTTAACCTCGTCATTGCGAGCGTAAGCGAAGCAATCCATCTTGCGGCTCGCGGAGACATGGATTGCTTCGTCGCTACCGCTCCTCGCAATGACGGTGTCCTATCACGACTTCACCGCGCCCGCGGTGAGGCCGCCGACCATGTAGCGCCTGAAGGCGTAGTAGATGGCGGCCGGCGGCAGCGCATAGATGAAGCCGGTGGTCATCAACAGCTCCCACGGCGAGTCATCGGCGGCAAGGAAGTTGCCGAGCGCGACGGGAAGCGTGATATCGGTGTCCTTCGACAGCAGCAGGAACGCGTAGAGATATTCGTTCCAGGCCAGCAGGATCGCGTAGGTGCCGACCGCGACCAGCGAGGGCATCATCAGAGGCACATAGACCAGGCGGAACAATTGCAGCGTGGTCGCGCCATCCATGGTCGCGGCTTCGTCGAGCTCGACCGGCAATTTGTCGGAAGCCTGCTTCAGCACCCAGATCGCGTAGGGCGAAGCGATCGTCACCATCGCCAGGATCAGCGACCAGTGACTGTTGAGCAATCCGTAATTGCCCATGGTGCGGTACATCGGCACGGCCAGGAACGCCGCCGGGATGAAATAAGTGAACAGCGCCAGGTTCATCATCGCGCGGCCGCCGGGCGCGCGCAATCGCGAGATCGAGAATGCCGCTGTGGTGGCGATGAATAGCGTCAGCGCCCCGGTCGCCAGCGCGATCACGGTTGAATTCCCGAACTGCATCCAGAAGTCACGCAGGAAGTAATGCTGCTGGCGGAACACGATCTCGAAATTGTGCAGCGTCGGATGATCGGGCCAAAGCTTGCCGGAGAACGCGTCCTCCTTCGGCGAGATCGCGAACAGGAACATGTGATAGATCGGCACCAACGTCCAGATCAGGACGGGGATGCCGATCAGGAGCAGCTTGGCCTCGGTGCCGATCTCGCGCAGGGTAGGGAGCTTCATCGCGACAACCGTTTCATCATGAAATAGACGAGTGGCAGCACCAGCGGCAGCGCGCAAACGATCGAGGCCATCGCCAGATTGAGCTGGTCGAGCCGGAGATAGCGGATGCCGAGCGTGGACAGCACATGGGTGAGGTCGGCCGGCCCGCCGCCGGTCAAGAGATAGACGCTGTTGAAGTCGCCGAGCGTCCAGATCATCGAGAGCAGCGTGCAGGTGATGTACAGCGTCTGCATCGACGGCCAGGTGATGTAGCGGAATTTTTGCCAAAAGCTCGCGCCGTCGACGGCTGCGGCCTCGAACAGGTCGTTGGAGATGGCAAGCCGCCCGGTCATCAGGATCAGCGTCCAGAACGGCAGCGACTTCCAGATGTGCACGCCGATCGCCATGGTCAGTGCCACCGTGGGATCGTTGAGCCAGTTCGGACCGTCATCGCCGGTCAAGCTGAAGATGATGTGATTGACCACGCCCCATTCCGGATTGAGCATGAAGCGTACCGACAGGATGGTCGGGATCGACGGCACCGCCCAGGGCAGGATGAACAGCACCGACAGCCACCTGATCCAGGCGCGCTGCTGGACGAAGAAGCCCGACAAAAACAGCGCGATCAGCATTTTGACGTTGATGCCGATGACGAGGAAGATCAGCGTGTTGACCGCGGCCCGCGCGAAGATCGGGTCGTTATAGAGCTCGACATAGCTTTGCGGATGGCGTGCGAGCCATAGCCCGTAACCGACGGGATAGAGCACGAAGGCCAGGAACACGAGCAGATAGGGCGCCAGCAGCAGGATGCCCCAGACTTGCGGCGTCGACAGCCGCGCCGACAGCGGCGGGCGCGGGATCGCATGATCGGAAAGCGTGATCGCCATTACTCATCCCTGTCGATTTCGTACACCTCGCCCCGCCTGCGGGGAGAGGTCGGATCGCATCGCAAGATGCGATCCGGGTGAGGGGACTCTCCGCGTACTCATATGTTTCGAGCCAGCGGAGAAAGCCCCTCACCCCGACCCTCTCCCCGCGAAGAGCGGGGAGAGGGAGAAGCGGGTGTCAGCCCGCGACCTGCTTGATGCGGGCGATCAGTTCGTCGACGGCCTTGTCCACCGGCACCTTCTCGCTGACGACGCGGTTCATGGCCTTGGCCCAGACGTTCTCGTTGTTCAGGATCGTGAACTTGTAGTTCTTGGTGAAGTCGAACGGCGTGGTGCCGCCGGTGAACTGGGTGTAGACCGCCTTGCGATGCCGGTCGGCCTGCCAGAACGGGCTCTTCTGGCCGGCGACCGTGACCGGGAACCAGCGGCCGAGCGCACCTTCGACATAGGGGCCGAGATTCTCTTCCTGCAGCAGGAATTTGACGAACTCCTTGCCCTCGGCCTTGTTCTTGGCCGCGGTGAAGATCACGCCGGTCTTGACGTCGGAGCGGTACTTGATCGGGTTGCCGTCCGGCTTGTTCGGGAAGGACGCCGTGACGATGGTTTCCTCATAGGCCTTCTTGCCGGCGGCGCGCTGCTCCGGCGTCAGTGCCTGGTTGTTCGAATCCTCGAACCATTTCGCCGCGATCGAGATCGTGAAGTTGTGGGTCATCACGATGGTCTTGTTGTGGAAGGCGACGTTGTTGTCCGGGTCCTTCCAGGTCGTCGAGGAGGGTGGCGTGCAGCCCTTGATGTAGGTGTCGGTGTAATCCTTGAGCGCGTGGATCAGCCCGTCGCGCACCTTGGGATCGTCGACCAGGAGCTTGCCGTCGTCGTCGACGAGCTTGACGTCATAGGCGTCCATGAAGGTGTAGAACGACTGGAACGAGTCGGTCGATTCCACGCCCATCGGCTGACCGACGCCGTAGATGCGGTTGCCGGTCGCCTTGCGGATCGCCGGCTGCACCTTGTCGCACCAGAACGACCAGTAATCCGCCCATTTGGTCGGGATATCGCTCGGCTTGAAGCCGGCCTGCTGCAGCATGTCGCCCCAGATCTGGACGTGCATGCTCTGCTGCTTCAGTGGGAAGCCGTAATAGCCCTTCTTCTTGGTCTGGTCGTTATAGAGGTAGGCGGTTTCCAGCGTGTTCGGGGCGAAGGCCGATTTCATCGGCAGCAGGATGTCGGAGAGGTCCTCGAGCTTGCCTTCGAACGCCCATTTGCCGCCGGCCTGCACGTCATACGTATCGGAATAGGCGACGTCGGGCACGGTGCCGGAATCGAGCGCGGCCACCGTCTTCGGGATCATGTCCTGGATCGCGTATTGCGAAAGTTCGACCTTGATGCCGGTCTTGGCTTCGAATTTCTTGATCGCCTCGAGGAGCGCGTCATCCTCGGATTTGTAGAAGCCCTTGCCCCACCAGACCGTGATCTTCTTCTCCTGCGCCATTGCCGGCGCGGTCGCGTGGATCAGCCCGATGGCGGCGACCGCGAAAGAAAGCACAGCAATACCCAACTTGGATTTCACGTTGTTCTCCCTGTCTTGATGCCGGTTTTTTTAACCGGTTGGATAAAAGACTAGCGCATGGCCGCGGCCTGATCCAGATGGCGCGTCGGAATCTTGGTCGCACGGTTCGCCTTTGAACCACGACGAAAGTCTGAAGGTTCAATTCGGCTTGGCGTTCTCGGCCGCCGTCGGCGCTCTTGTCGGGGATTCCGCGGCATCGGCAGGCGGCTGCCGCGCGCCGCCGGTGAGGCGCTCGATCACCGAGCGCACGGTGTCGCCCGTCTTGCGGTCCTTCACCGCCTTGAGCAACTGCGACGATGCCGGCGAGCGGCGGATCAGGCTTTCCGGATCCGGGAAGACCAAAGGATCGTCCCACGGCCCCTGCACCACGAACGGCAGGTCAAAACCGTTGCTGCCGCTCGGCGCCGAATTCAGGCTGGCGACGCCCTTCAGATCGTATTCCCGCGACGGCACCGAGGCGGTGCCGGTCAGCGTGATCTTGGCCGCAGGTCCTTCGAGGCGGATGTTCTCGGCGGTGGCGACGCCATCATTGAACCGCACGGCAATCGTCAGATTGTCGTAAGGCGTCGAGCCCGAGCGGAAATTGCCGCCGCCGGACAGAGGCCGCCGCTCCAGCCGCTTCAGGAGCTGCTCGATATTGAAGCCCGCGATCGCGCCATCATGACCGCTCAGCGTCGCGGTGCCATCGAGCGATTGCGCAAGCCCGAACGGACTGGAGCCGGAGGCCGTCAGCGCGACGTTGAGATTGCCGCGGCCGGTGAGCTTGCTGACGCCGAACAATTCGCTGGCGCAGGCCTGCAGGTCGACATCGGTGAACTCGAGCTGCGCCTTCACATCGGCGATGGCATCCGAGCGCGCGATCCCGAGCGAGCCCTTAGCGATGCCGCCATACATCTGCGCTTCCGCGACGGAGAGCGCCAGCGTGCCGCCGCGCAAATTGGCGCCGAGCGCGGTGCGCCCGAGTCTGGTCGAGCCGACCGTCACCCGCGCTGCCGACAGCCGCATGTCGAGGTCGGTGGCGGAGAGCGCGTTCAGATCGAACAACTGCCGGTTCCAGTCGCGCTGGCCGCCGGCGAGCAGGCGGAAGGTCGAGACATAAGGCGTGAAATCGAGGTTGCCTGCGGCGAGCGTCGCCTGCAGCGTCTGCCTGCCATTGTTGGCAAAGGTCATCACGCCCTCGGCGACATTGCCGTCGAGCTCGACATTGACATTGGTGAGCGCCACCGAGCCGCCGACAAGATTGGTGCGCGCCTTCAGCGTGAAGCGGCCGAACCCGCCGCTGCCAGGCGGGGCCTGTCCCATCCAGCGCAGCGCGTTGCGCAAGGACACGCTGTCGATGGTGGCGTTGCCCTCCATCATCAGGCTGGTCCGGTTGGCGACCGTGCCGTCGAAGGCGAGCTTGAGCGGCGCACTGGCAAGCCGCGCCTTCAGCCCCGAGCGGTCGCCCGACAACAGCGCGATGAAGTCGCTGGCGCTGATCGAGCCGTCGACGCGCTCGCCGCGCCAGTCGAACTGCCCGGTTGCGGCAAAGGAACGCGAGATCGATGGCCAGGCCAGCGACAGGTCGATATCGCCGAGCTGCTCCCTGACATGGTTGTTCTCATCCTCGTAATTGAGGATGCCGTCCTGGATGCGGATCTCCGAGAACGACATCTGGTTCTCGGCACCGGGCTTCATCGCGCGTGCGATCGTGTCGATGAACGGCGTCCAGTTGCTGTCGCCCTTGCCGTCCCTGATGACATGGATATGCGGCCGCAGCATCATGACGTCGGCGATCTCGAACCGCCGCAGCAACAGCGGCAGCAGGCGCAGATTGGCGGTGAGCACGTCGACCTGCAGCGCGGGGTCGATGGTGCCGCCGCCCTTCAGCCCGACATCATGGAACGAGACATAGCTGCCGGGGAACACCGACACATCGATATGGCCGTTGACGACGAGGTCGAGCCCGGTGACGGCGCGAATCTGCGCCTCCACCGCCTGCTGCAGGGCGTCCCGGTTCAGAAACCAGGATGTCCCGATCAGGCCAAGCAGCGCGAGGCCGAAAAACGCCGCAATCGGCATCCCCAGGCGCTTCATTCCTTGGGCCATCGTCAGTGACATATCCAGGTCGGGTTGAGGTGATCGGATATTCGAATAAAACGGGCGGCGCACCGGGCGCCCCTGCCAAGCCACGCAACTTGAAGGGTTTTCTTGACGCTTTCAAGGCCATCGTCGAGGTTGTAGGCAGGTGAGATGGCGAAACGGGGCGTCATTGACGCATTGCGAAGATTTCGCCTAATAATCCCGGTCTGTAACGGCCGTCCGCGCCCTCGGGCTGCCAATGCCCCTCCATCAGGTCCTCTTCCATGAACAAGGTCTATCCCGACGCCAAATCGGCACTCGACGGCATCCTTAAGGACGGCATGATGATCATGTCGGGCGGCTTCGGCCTCTGCGGCATCGCCGAAACCCTCTCCGATGCCATCAGGGACTCCGGGGTCAAGAACCTGACGGTGGTCTCCAATAATGCCGGCGTCGACGGTATCGGGCTGAGCCGGCTCTTGGAGACGCGGCAGATCAAGAAGATGATTTCCTCCTATGTCGGCGAGAACAAGCTGTTCGCCCAGCAATATCTCGCCGGCGAGCTCGAGCTCGAATTCAATCCGCAGGGCACGCTGGCCGAGCGCATCCGCGCCGGCGGCGCCGGGATTCCGGCCTTCTACACCAAGACCGGTGTCGGCACGCTGATTGCCGAGGGCAAGGAAGTGAAGGAATTCGACGGCGAGAAATACATCATGGAGCGCGGCCTGTTCGCCGACCTTGCCATTATCCACGCCTGGAAGGGCGACACTGCCGGGAACCTGGTCTATCGCAAGACCGCGCGCAACTTTAACCCGATGATGGCGACGGCCGCGAAGATCACGGTGGCCGAGGTCGAGCATCTGGTTCCGGCCGGCGAGATCGATCCCGATCACATCCACACGCCAGGCATTTTCGTGAAACGCATCGTCGAGGTCGGCACGGGCAAGAAGCGGATCGAGTTCCGCAACACCCGCCCGCGCCCCGCAGCCTAAATTTAGCAGGAGAGTCCCATGGCCTGGACCCGTGAACAGATGGCGGCGCGCGCTGCGAAAGAGCTGCGCGACGGCTATTACGTCAACCTCGGTATCGGCATCCCGACGCTGGTTTCGAACTACATCCCCGAGGGGATCGACGTCAGCCTGCAGAGCGAGAACGGCATGCTCGGCATGGGTCCGTTCCCCTATGAGGGCGAGGAGGACGCCGACCTCATCAACGCCGGCAAGCAGACGGTGAGCGAATTGCCGTCGACCAGCTATTTCTCCAGCGCCGACTCCTTCGGCATGGTGCGCGGCGGTCATATCGACCTTTCGATCCTCGGCGCGATGCAGGTGGCCCAGAATGGTGATCTCGCCAACTGGATGATCCCCGGCAAGATGGTGAAGGGCATGGGAGGCGCCATGGACCTCGTCGCCGGCGTCAAGCGCGTCGTCGTGGTGATGGAGCATTCCGCCAAGGACGGCGCGAAGCTGCTGAAGCAATGCTCGCTGCCGCTGACCGGCGAACGTGTGGTCGACATGGTCGTCACTGATCTGGCCGTCTTCACCATCGACAAGCACGGCAAGGACGGCATGGCGCTGGTCGAACTCGCCGACGGCGTCACGCTCGACGAGGTCAAGTCCAAGACCGAAGCCGAGTTTCGGGTGGCGCTGAAGAACACGTGACGATGGTTCTTCCC
>NZ_PSRR01000229.1 GCF_004296405.1 Bradyrhizobium sp. Leo170 | reverse complement strand
CCAAAGACCTATCCCGGATTGCGCTGCGCTCCATCCGGGCTACAGGTGCTACGGGTGCACCACGCTCACAACATGCTCGGCAGCACGCGGTCCGGCGGCTTGTGGTTGTCGAGGAAGGTTCGGATGTTGATGATCACCTTCTCGCCCATCTCGACGCGGCCCTCGATGGTGGCCGAGCCCATATGCGGCAGCAACGCCACCTTGCCTGCCTTGGCGAGCCGCACCAGCTTCGGGTTGACCGCCGGTTCGTGCTCATAGACGTCGAGGCCGGCGCCGCCGATCTCTCCGGCTTCGATCAGCTTGATCAGCGTGTCCTCGTCGATCACCTCGCCGCGCGCAGTGTTGACGATATAGGCATCTTTTCGGATCAACTTCAGCCGCCGCGCGGAAAGCAGGTGGAAGGTCGCAGGCGTGTGCGGACAGTTCACCGAAAGGATATCCATCCGCGCCAGCATCTGGTCGAGGCTTTCCCAATAGGTGGCGCCAAGCTCGTCGGCGATGCGCGGGGCCACCGGGCGTCGGTTGTGATAATGGATCTGCAGGCCGAAGGCGCGGGCACGGCGCGCGACCGCCTGGCCGATGCGGCCCATGCCGATGATGCCGAGCCTTTTTCCTCCGATGCGATGGCCGAGCATCCAGGTCGGCGACCAGCCCGGCCAGTGCTTGCCCTCGGTCAGGATCGAGGCGCCTTCGATCATCCGTCGCGGCACCGCGAGGATCAGCGCCATGGTCATGTCGGCGGTATCTTCGGTCAGCACCTTCGGCGTGTTGGTCACGGTGATGCCGCGCGCATGCGCCGCCGCGACGTCGATATTGTCGACGCCGTTGCCGAAATTGGCGATCAGCCGGACCTTGGACTCGGGCTGATTGAGGACGTCCTCGCGGATCAGGTCGGTGACGGTCGGCACCAGCACGTCAGCGGTGCGCACGGCTTCTGCGAGCTGCTCCGATGTCATCGGCGTGTCGTCGAGATTGAGCCTGGCGTCGAACAATTCGCGCATCCGGGTCTCGATCGAATCCGGCAGCTTGCGGGTGACGACGACGAGAGGCTTCTTCTTAACCGACATGTCCTGCTCTCATGAGGCTTCGGCCCGTCAAAGGCTTCGCCGTTCAGGCCTCATTAACCCGGTTGTTCGAAACTGCGGTTGCTGCGCGGTCCCGGCGTTTCCTTCACGTTTCCCTGGGTTCCCCGATGCTTGCCTCGGGTTTCCAAGGAAAAGTCGGGCGTTCTGGTTCTAAACGTTCCGTCCTCTCTAGCAGAAGACCGGGCCAACACAAGAACCCCTCGGCAAGACGGGCCGGGGCATTGACGCGCGGCGCAAGGGTCTGGGGTTCTGGGCGTTCACGGGTTCAACTCGCAGAATTTGAGTTGGCGTTCTCGGCAGGAGACGAGTTGATGGCGTTGGGGCGGTTGAGTTGGTTGGCGATGCTGGTCGGGTGCATGCTCGGCACCTCGGTATCCCCAGGACATTCGGCCAAGGATGCAAGCCCGACCACCAGCGGCCTGCCGATACCCCGTTACGTCAGCCTCAAGTCCGATCATGTGAACGTCCGCGCCGGCCCGACCAAGGACAATGACGTCGCCTGGGTCTACACCCGCTCCGGCCTGCCGGTCGAAATCACCGCCGAGTTCGAGAACTGGCGCCGGGTGCGCGATTCCGAAGGCGCCGAAGGCTGGGTCTATCATTCGCTGCTATCGGGTCGCCGCACCGCGGTCGTCACGATGAAGCACAAGGACGATCTGGCCTCGCTCTACGATCGCCCGGACGCGAAGAGTGCGGTGGCGGCGCGGCTGCAGGCCGGCGTCATCGCGCAGGTGAGGAAATGCGCCAATAGCTGGTGCCGCGTCACCGGCAACGGCTTCGATGGCTGGATCGAGCAGCAGCGCCTGTGGGGCGTCTACGCCGACGAGAAGGTGGATTAGCCGAATTCCGGCGATGATGCTGTAGGGTGGGCAAAGCGAAGCGCGCCCACCATCGAGAGCACAGACGTTAACGGCGGGCACGGCGCAAACGCGCCTTTGCCCACCCTACGGAATTTCCGCTTGTGTTGAGGTACCGAAGCTCAGCGCTTCTTGCGCAGCCGCACCACCATGTCGATGCGCGCGATCTCGTAGCCTTCCGGGATATCCGGCATCTTGGAGAGCACCAGATGCGGGTCGGGAATGTCGACCAGCTCGTGGTTGTTCTCGAGATAGAAATGGTGGTGCGCGGTGACGTTGGTGTCGAAATAGGTCTTGGTGCCGTCGACGCTGACCTGACGCAGGAGGCCGGCATCGGTGAGCTGGTTCAGCGTGTTGTAGACGGTGGCCAGCGACACCGGAACCTTCGCGAGCGTCGCCTCCTCGTAAAGCATTTCTGCGGTCAGATGGCGGGCGCCCTTGCCGAACAGGAGCCAGCCCAGCGCCATGCGCTGACGGGTCGGCCGAAGGCCTGCCGCCTGCAGCATTTCATTGACGTCATGCCATGGACAACCGGTCAGCGCCGGCTGATGACCGGGGCTGCGGGCGATCTGACCAGCGTCATCGCTCACATGCGGAACTTCGTCGCTCATATGCACTCTAGACACCTAACTCGGGCAATATTCCAAACACTATAAGAAGGAAATCCTTCAGATGCAAGTTCCTCGCAACTAGGGCCGACGCAGGCGGCCCGACCGGAACCCTCTGGGGATGCAGCAATTTAACCCATTCCGGCACTTTGCCGCACCTTCATGCCTATGTTACAGAGCGCGCGGACCACATATGCGAATTCGGTAGAGACGCCGTTCGCGCCCAAGGTAGCGCCGCGTTGCGGGAAATCTTGTCCCGCCGGGGAAACGGTCCGGTTCGTTCGAGAGCGCTTCACCGGGACATTGAGGAGAGTGGAAAGAGGATGCTGGAGCGGCGCAGCGGTTACGAGTACGAGGATTTGCTGGCGTGCGGCAGGGGCGAGATGTTCGGTCCCGGTAATGCCCAGTTGCCGTTGCCGCCGATGCTGATGTTCGACCGCATCAGCGATATCTCCGAGACCGGTGGCGAGTTCGGCAAGGGATTGGTGCGCGCCGAGCTCGATGTGAAGCCGGATCTCTGGTTCTTCGGCTGCCACTTCAAGAACGATCCCGTCATGCCCGGCTGCCTCGGCCTGGATGCGATGTGGCAGATGGTTGGCTTTTACCTCGGCTGGATCGGCGGCGAGGGACGCGGGCGGGCGCTCGGGCTTGGCGAGCTGAAGCTCGCCGGTCAGGTTCTGCCGAATGTGCGCAAGGTTGTGTACAACGTAGATATTAAGCGCGTGATGCGCTCGAAGCTGGTGCTCGGCATTGCCGATGGCTGGCTTTCCATGGACGGCGAGATTATTTATCGCGCGAAGGATTTGAAGGTTGGGCTGTTCAAGCAGGGCACGGCCCCGGCGTGACCGAAACCATCGCACAGAAAACTAACGGCAGGGCGAGGCGATCATGAGGCGGGTTGTCATCACCGGGATGGGCATTGTCTCGTCCATCGGAAACAACACCCAGGAAGTGCTTGCGAGCCTTCACGAGGCGAAGTCCGGGATTACCCGCGCGGAGAAATATGCCGAGCTCGGCTTCCGTTCGCAGGTGCAAGGCGCGCCGACGCTCAAGCCGGCCGAGGTGATCGATCGCCGCGCGATGCGGTTTCTGGCCGATGGTGCGGCATGGAATCACGTGGCGATGGAGCAGGCGATCCGCGATGCCGGGCTCGAGGCGGACGAAGTCTCCAACGAGCGCACCGGAATCATCATGGGTTCGGGCGGCCCGTCGACGCGCACGCTGGTGGAGGCCGCCGACATCGCGCGCACCAAGGGCCCGAAGCGGGTCGGTCCGTTCGCCGTTCCCAAGGGCATGTCGTCGACCGCTTCCGCGACGCTTGCGACCTGGTTCAAGATCAAGGGCGTGAACTATTCGATCTCCTCGGCCTGCGCGACGTCGAACCATTGCATCGGCAATGCCTCCGAGATCATCCAGATGGGCAAGCAGGACATGATCTTCGCCGGCGGCTGCGAAGAGCTGGACTGGACGCTGTCGGTGCTGTTCGACGCCATGGGCGCCATGTCGTCGAAATATAACGACACGCCGGCCACCGCCTCGCGCCCCTACGACATCAACCGCGACGGTTTCGTCATCGCCGGCGGCGCCGGCGTCGTGGTGCTGGAAGAGCTTGAACATGCCAAGGCGCGCGGCGCGCGAATCTATGCCGAGATCGTCGGCTATGGCGCCACCTCCGACGGCTACGACATGGTGGCGCCCTCCGGTGAAGGCGCCGAGCGCTGCATGCGCATGGCGCTGTCGACGGTGACGACGCCGATCGACTACATCAATCCGCACGCGACCTCGACGCCGGCCGGCGATCCGCCGGAGATCGAGGCGATCCGCAAAGTGTTCGGCACCGGAGAGAAATGTCCGCCGATCTCGGCGACCAAGGCGCTGACCGGCCACTCGCTTGGCGCCACCGGCGTGCAGGAGGCGATCTATTCGCTCTTGATGATGAACAACGGCTTCATCTGCGAGAGCGCGCATATCACCGAGCTCGATCCCGTCTTCGCCGACATGCCGATCGTGCGCAAGCGCATCGATCATGCGAAGCTCGGCACCGTGTTGTCGAATTCCTTCGGCTTCGGCGGCACCAACGCGACGCTGGTGTTCAAGCGGCTGGATGCGTAATCTATTTATCCGTCATGCCCCGCGAAGGCGGGGCATCCAGTATGCCGCGGCCTTTCAGACTGATTGCTAGCGCCTCTGGAATACTGGATCACCCGCTTTCGCGGGTGATGACATCGCGAATAAATGGAGCGGACGGGCAATGCAGGACCTGATGAAAGGCAAGCGCGGACTGATCATGGGCGTTGCCAATGATCACTCGATCGCATGGGGCATCGCCAGGACGCTCCATGCGCAGGGCGCCGAGCTCGCCTTCACCTATCAGGGCGAGGCGCTCGGCAAGCGCGTCAAGCCGCTGGCGCAGTCGCTCGGCGTCGACACCGTGCTGCCCTGCGATGTCGAGGATCTCGCCAGCGTCGATGCGGTGTTCGCAGCCTTGCGCGAGAAATGGGGTCAGCTCGATTTTCTCGTCCATGCTGTCGCCTTCTCCGACAAGAACGAGCTGAAGGGCCGCTATGCGGACACCACGCGCGAGAATTTCTCGCGCACCATGCTGATCTCCTGCTTCTCCTTCACCGAGCTCGCCAAGCGCGCAGCCGAGCTGATGCCGGAAACCGGCGGCGCCATGATCACACTGACGTTCGGCGGATCGATGCGCGTGATGCCCAATTACAACGTGATGGGGGTTGCGAAGGCGGCGCTGGAAGCCTCCGTGCGCTATCTCGCCGCCGATTTCGGCCCGCGCGCCATCCGCATCAACGCGATTTCAGCGGGTCCGGTGCGCACGCTTGCCGGTTCGGGCATCGGCGATGCACGCGCGATGTTCGCGTTTCAGCAGAAGCATTCACCGCTCGGCCGCGGCGTGACGCTCGATGAGCTCGGCGGGTCCGCACTCTATCTGCTGTCCGATCTCTCCGGTGGCGTCACCGGTGAAGTCCACTACGTCGATTCCGGCTACAACGTGATCTCGATGCCGCGCCCGGAAGACCTGAAGGCGGAGTAGCTCGAAATCGTAGGGTGGGCAAAGCACAGCGTGCCCACCGTCACGAGCGGAATGCGGATGGTGGGCACGCTGCGCTTTGCCCAGCCTACAAGTATTAACCTGCGGCAATCTTCTCCGCGCGCTGGAACGCCGGGCGCGCGGCGCAGCGCGCGATATAGTCCTCGAAGGACGGCCGTGACGGCACCATCTTGAACAGCCGCACCGCATAATTCAGGCCCGAGCCGACCACGATGTCGGCGGCGGAAAAATCCTCGCCGAGGATCCACGGTCCCTTCTGCAGTTCGGTGTCGAGCACGTCGAACACCTGTGTCGCGCTGCCCCATGCGGCGGTGCTGGTGGGCACCTCGAGCTTGGTGAAGATCTGGATCAGCGCCGGCTCGATGCAGCTCGGCGCGAAGAACAGCCACTGCAGAAATCTTGCCCGCTTCGGATCAATGATCGGCGGCGCCAACTTCGTTTCAGTATAGCGATCTCCAATATACGCGCAGATCGCAGCCGCCTCGCCGAGTGCGACGTCGCCGTCCTTCAGCGCCGGAACCTTGCCCATCGGATTGATCTTCAGGAACTCCGGCGCCTTCTGTGCGCCTGTCGAAATGTCCGTCAGCACGCGCTCATACGGCAGTCCGGATTCTTCCATCAACCACAGGCAGGTGAACGAGCGCGAACGAGGCGACCAATAGAGCTGGATCATGATGCTGAACCTTTCACGGGCGAAGACGCGTTCATCGCTCCGAACGCTTGCATTGGCAACGGCCAATTCTGGGGCGCCGTGAAGGGAAGCTTGCTCATGAAGTTCGGCGGTGCAGCGAAGCGGCCGGAGACGATATCGCGCCCCCGGCCGTGTGATACTGCTGTCGCGTGTGGACTACACGCCGAGCGTGCCTGCCTTTGCGGCCGCGTAGCGGTCGCCGACCGCCTTCCAGTTCACCGTGTTCCACCAGGCCTGCAGATAGTCAGGGCGGCGATTCTGGTAATGCAGATAATAGGCGTGCTCCCAGACGTCGTTGCCGAACAGCGTGCGTTTGCCGTCCATCAGCGGGCTGTCCTGGTTCGGGCGGGTCTCGAGCGCGAGCTTGCCGTCCTTGGTCACCGTGACGAACACCCAGCCCGAACCGAATACGCGTCCGCCGGCCGCGTTGAAGTCGGTCCGCAGTTTCTCCATGCCGCCGAGGTCGCGGTCGATCGCGGCGAGCACTTCGCCTTCCGGCTTGCCGCCATTCGGTCCCATGATCTGCCAGAACATGGTGTGGTTGGCGTGGCCGCCGAGGTTGTTGCGGACGCCGGTACGGACGGCTTCCGGCACGTTGTTCAGATTGGCGAGCACATCCGCGACCGGCTTTTCGGCGATCTGCGGATGATCTTTGGCGATCGCGTTGACGTTGTTCACATAGGCCTGGTGATGCTTGTCATGATGGATCTGCATCGTCAGCGCATCGATATGCGGCTCCAGCGCATTGGCGGGATATGGCAGCGGGTCCACCTTGAACGGACCGGCAGGCGGCTGGGCCGAGCCTTGCGCGAACGCCATTCGCGGCGAAGTGGCTGCGGCGACGAGACCGGTTGCGGCCATCATCAGGCGGCGGCGGGACAGGAATGACATCGTGACCTCCGGGCTTAAGGAAAGCATGCTGTCTTATTGTAGGCGCAAGACGTGAAGCGGTTCCGACAAAGTACGATCACGATATCGCGGCCAAACCGCACATGGCCATCGGCCACGGTTGATTTGCAAAGCCCCACATAAACTTAGGGCGGCCATTGAGGCCGCCCTTTTTTAGTTATTCTATTGTCGTCCGGGCGCTCACTCGCCGGCGGCCTCGCGCGGCGCCGACGCGTCGGGCTTCTGCTTGGCCTCCAGATCCTCGCCGGTCTCCTGGTCGACCGCCTTCATCGACAGCCGCGTCTTGCCGCGGTCGTCGAAGCCGAGCAGCTTGACCTTGACCTTGTCGCCTTCCTTGACGACGTCGGAGGTCTTCTGCACGCGGTTGGATGCGAGCTGGCTGATATGGACGAGGCCGTCCTTGGCGCCGAAGAAGTTCACGAAGGCGCCGAACTCCATCACCTTGACCACGGTGCCCTCGTAGATCTGGCCGATCTCCGGCTCGGAGGTGATCGACTTGATCCACTTGATCGCAGCCTTCATCGCCTCGCCGTCGTTGGAGGCGACCTTCACGGTGCCGTCGTCCTCGATGTTGATCTTGGCGCCGGTCTTCTCGACGATCTCGCGGATCACCTTGCCGCCGGTACCGATCACTTCGCGGATCTTGTCGGTCGGGATCTTGAAGGTCTCGATGCGCGGCGCGTATTCGCCGAGCTCGGCGCGCGCCGCCGTCAGGGCCTTCGCCATTTCGCCGAGGATGTGGATGCGCCCTTCCTTGGCCTGGCCAAGCGCGACGCGCATGATCTCCTCGGTGATGCCCTCGATCTTGATATCCATCTGCAGCGAGGTGATGCCCTGGTCGGTGCCGGCGACCTTGAAATCCATGTCGCCGAGATGGTCCTCGTCGCCGAGGATGTCCGAGAGCACCGCGAAGCGCTGATCTTCGAGGATCAAGCCCATCGCGATACCGGCGGTCGGCCGCTTCAGAGGCACGCCGGCATCCATCAGCGCCAGCGAGGCGCCGCAGACCGAGGCCATCGACGACGAGCCGTTGGACTCTGTGATTTCAGACACCACGCGCACCGTGTAGGGGAATTCGTGGTGCGGCGGCAGCACGGGATGGATCGCGCGCCAGGCGAGCTTGCCGTGGCCGATCTCGCGACGCTTGGTGCCGCCCAGGCGGCCGGTCTCGCCGACCGAGTAGGGCGGGAAGTTGTAGTGCAGCAGGAACGTCTCCTTGTACGTTCCGGACAGCGCGTCGATGTACTGCTCATCCTCGCCGGTGCCGAGCGTGGTCACGACCATCGCCTGGGTCTCGCCGCGGGTGAACAGCGCCGAGCCGTGGGCGCGCGGCAGCACGCCGACTTCGGCGACGATGTTGCGCACCGTCTTGACGTCGCGGCCGTCGATGCGCTTGCCGGTGTCGAGGATGTTCCAGCGGACGATCTTCGCTTCCAGCTCCTTGAACACGTCGGCGACGCGCAGCTTGTCATATTTTGGCTCCTGCCCTTCCGGGAAGAAGTGCGCTATCACCTTTTCCTTGGCGGCGCCGACTGCGGCATAGCGCTCCTGCTTGATCGGGATCGCATAGGCGGTGCGGAGTTCCTGCTCGATCAGGCCGAGCATGTCCTTCTCGATCGCCGAGTTGTCGATCGCGGTGATCTCGCGCGGCTCCTTCGCGGCCTTCTCGGCGAGCTCGATGATCGCGTTGATGACGGGCTGGAAGTGCCGGTGGCCGAACATCACGGCGCCGAGCATGACGTCTTCGTTCAGCTCCTTGGCTTCCGATTCCACCATCAGCACGGCATCGGCGGTGCCGGCGACGACGAGGTCGAGCTGGGTCTCGTTCATCTCGTCCAGCGTCGGGTTCAGCACATATTCGTCGTTGGCGAAGCCGACGCGGGCCGCTCCAATCGGGCCCTTGAACGGCACGCCGGACAGCGTCAGCGCCGCGGAAGCGGCAACCATCGCCAGAATGTCCGGATCGTTCTCCATGTCATGCGACAGGGTGGTGATGATCACTTGCGTTTCGTTGCGCCAGCCGTCGACGAACAGCGGGCGGATCGGGCGGTCGATCAGGCGGGAGACCAGCGTCTCCTTTTCGGTCGCCGGCCCTCGCGTTTGAAGTAGCCGCCGGGGATGCGGCCCGCGGCATAGGCCTTCTCCTGGTAGTCGACCGTCAGCGGCAGGAAGTCGACGCCTTCGCGGGGCGTCTTGGCGGCGACGACGGTGGCAAGCACCACGGTCTCGCCATAGGTCGCCACCACGGCGCCGTCGGCCTGTCGGGCGATCTTTCCGGTCTCAAGCTTGAGGGGGCGTCCGCCCCAGTCAATCTCCACGGAATGGGTCGTAAACATTTTGGTCTTCTTTCATGGTTTCACGAAAGAGCGGGCCTCCAAAACGCAAAAACCATGCGCAAGATGGCGGGACACTGATCGCAAGCCGTGATCAGTATCCGGCGATCCTGCCATGGTTCTCAAGTTCCGGATGGCGTCCATCCTTTCGTTCATATGGGCATCTTGCCCCGCCCAGCGGCCGGATTGCTGCTGGGCACTTTAGGTTTGAGCATGGTCTTTCCGGAAAACCGGGTCATGCTCCAGGCTTGAACATGAGTGCGTGCGACATGCGGTCGTCACGTTCATGCTCTTGTGCATGATCGTCTCCGAACGGTTGAAACTCCGGTCTCTCGGAAGATCATGCGAAAACGCGCGCTAACGTTGCGCGCGCAGTCTTGAAATCAACGACGAATGTTATGCTTTTCCAGCAATGCCTTGTAACGCGCCTCGTCCTTTTTCTTGATGTAGTCGAGGAGCGAGCGTCGCGTCGACACGAGCTTCAACAGGCCGCGGCGTGAATGGTTGTCCTTGCCGTGGGTCTTGAAGTGCTCGGTAAGGTTGCTGATGCGTTCCGACAGGATCGCGACCTGAACCTCGGGCGAGCCGGTGTCGCCGGCTTTGAGGGCATTCGTCTTGATGACTTCCGCTTTGCGTTCGGCGGTTATCGACATCGTCAAATACTTCCATGGTTGCGAGCCGAACTGGCAGTCAGTCCGGTCAGGTTGAACACGCGCTTGGGGATGATTTCGCCATTGCCAATCTCGGCAAGCGCGAGAAGCCGGCCTGCCACCGTGACATAGACTGTGCCGCTACAATTGGGCGCATCCCGTCCGCGCAACAAAACGGCTTGGCCCCGATGGAGCCTTGCCGCATCCGCCCGTGTGACGGCCAGTGCCGGGATGTCGTCCAGCGCGGTCTCAACGGGCAAAAGCGCGTCGGCGAGGCTGCCCTCGCCAGACGCGGCTCTATTGCACAAAGCCTCCAATTCTTCCAGCGGAATCATGTCCCGTTCGGTAAACGGACCGACAACGGTCCGCCTGAGCGCGCAGATATGGCCGAAACAGCCGAGAATCCGCCCCATATCCCGGGCCAAAGCGCGGACATAGGTTCCCTTGCCGCACTCGGCCTCGAACACGGACTGGCCCCCATCCCCATGTTCCACCAGGGTTAATTCGTGAATCTCGACCGGCCGGGGCTGCAATTCGACCGTTTCGCCGTCCCGCGCCAGGTCATAGGCCCGCTCGCCCTGGACCTTGATCGCGGAATATTGCGGGGGAACCTGCTCGATCACGCCGGTGAAGCGCGGCAGCAGTTCCTGGATCGAACCGGCCGAGGGGCGGAGCTCGCTGGTCCTGACCACGCGGCCCTCGATGTCGTCGGTGTCGCGTTCCTCGCCCCAGGCCACCGTGAAGCGGTAGCGCTTGCGGCCTTCCATGACGAACGGAACCGTCTTGGTGGCTTCGCCGAGCGCAATCGGCAGCCCGCCCGAGGCGAGCGGATCGAGCGTGCCGGCGTGTCCGGCGCGCTTGGCCTGGAACAGGCGCTTCAGCACCGCGACGGCATGCGTCGACGTCATGCCGATCGGCTTGTCGAGCACGACCCAGCCATGGACGTCGCGCTTGTCGCGCCGCGGCTGGTTACCCTGCTGCTTCTGTTTCTGGCGCGGATCGTTGTTGACGCGACGCGTCTCGTTGCCGCGCGCGGGCGCCGAAATTTTTTCTTCATCCGCATGCGAATCGACGTCCTGCGATTCGATCACGGGGTTTGCGGTCGTCACGGTCATCTCACTCGTCGTCCGAATCGGGTGCAAGATCACGTTGCACCGCAGGTGTTCTCAGTAATTTCTCGATACGTTCCGCTTCGTCGAATCGGTCGTCGACGCGGAAGCGGATGTCAGGTGCAAATTTCAGGTTAACGCGGTGTGCGATCTCGCCGCGGAGAAATTTCTTGTTGCGGTCGAGCGCAGCAATCACGGTCTCGGTGTCGCGTCCGCCGAGCGGCATCACGTAGATGGTCGCGAGCTTCAGGTCCGGCGACATTCGCACCTCGGGAACGGTGATGATGTGGCCTTGAAGATCCGGATCGTGGACGTCACCGTGCGAGAGAATCTCGGCAACCGCATGGCGTACCGTCTCGCCGACGCGCAACTGACGTTGCGAGCCGCCAGCGGCGGAACTCTTCTTCTGATGACGGGGCATTATCTAAAATCCCAAATTATCGCCATCACCCGCGAAAGCGGGTGATCCAGTATTTTGTGCCTAGAATCAATTGCGATACTGGATGCCCCGCCTTCGCGGGGCACGACGGTTCAGCTCGAAATTCCCGCGCTTCGTAAGACTTGGACTTACAGAGAGCGCTGGATCGTTTCGACACGGTAGCATTCGATCACGTCGCCGACACGCATGTCGCCGTAGTTCTCGAACGCCATGCCGCATTCCTGACCGGCGACGACTTCCTTCACTTCGTCCTTGAAGCGCTTCAGCGTCGACAGCTTGCCTTCATGCACGACGACGTTGTCGCGGATCAGGCGGACATTGGCACCGCGTTCGACCGTACCATCGGTGACGCGGCAGCCGGCGACCTTGCCGACCTTGGAGATGTTGAACACCTCCAGGATCTGGGCGTTGCCGAGCATGGTCTCGCGCAGGGTCGGCGCGAGCAGGCCGGACATCGCCTTTTTGATGTCATCCACGAGATCGTAGATGATGTTGTAGTAGCGGATCTCGATGCCGTTGCGCTTGGCGGCGGCGGCCGCCTCCTTGTTGGCGCGCACCGAGAAGCCGATGATCGCGGCGTTGAAGCCTTCCGCCAGCGTGACGTCCGATTCCGAGATGCCGCCGACGCCGGCATGCAGGATGCGGGCGGCGACTTCCTCGGTGCCGAGCTTTTCCAGCGAGCCCAGGATCGCTTCGAGCGAGCCCTGCACGTCGGCCTTCACGATCAGCGGGAATTCCTTGCGGCCCGCGGTCTTGAGCTGCGACATCATCTGCTCGAGCGAGCCGCGCATGCCCGAGATCGAGGCGGCGGCGTTCTCGCGCTTCTGGTGCGCGCGATAGCTCGTGACCTGGCGGGCGCGAGCTTCGTTCTCCACCACCGCAAGCCGATCGCCGGCTTCCGGCGGACCGTTGAAACCGAGCACTTCGACCGGCACGGACGGACCGGCTTCGTCGAGATTCTCGCCCTGGTCCGAGATCAGCGCGCGGACGCGGCCCATCTCGGCGCCGGCGACGATGATGTCGCCGACCCTGAGCGTGCCGCGCTGCACCAGCACGGTTGCGACCGGACCACGGCCGCGGTCGAGCTTGGCCTCGATCACTGTGCCTTCGGCCGGACGCTGCGAGTTGGTCTTGAGGTCGAGAAGTTCGGCCTGCAATGCGATCATCTCGAGCAGCCGGTCGAGATTGGTCTTGTTCTTGGCCGAGACCTCGACATCGACGACTTCGCCGCCGAGCGATTCGACCTGCACCTCGTGCTGCAGCAGTTCCGTGCGCACGCGCTCGGGCCGCGCGTCCGGCTTGTCGATCTTGTTGATCGCGACGATGATCGGAACCCTGGCGGCCTTGGCGTGATTGATCGCTTCGACCGTCTGCGGCATCACGCCGTCATCGGCTGCGACCACCAGCACCACGATGTCGGTGACCTTGGCGCCGCGCGCGCGCATCGCGGTGAACGCGGCGTGACCGGGCGTGTCGATGAAGGTGATCTTCGTGCCGCTTTCCGGCGACAACACCTGGTAGGCGCCGATATGCTGCGTGATGCCGCCGGCTTCGCCGGAGACCACGTTGGCATGACGAAGTGCGTCGAGCAGCGAAGTCTTGCCGTGGTCGACATGGCCCATGACCGTGACGACGGGCGAACGCGGCTCGGTGTCGGTGGAGTCGTCGACGACGTCGAACAGGCCTTCCTCGACGTCGGAGGCGGCCACGCGCTTCACCGTGTGCCCTAGTTCCTCGGCGATCAGTTGCGCGGTGTCGGCATCGATCACGTCGGTGATCTTGTACATCGCGCCCTGCTTCATCAACAACCGGATGACGTCAACCGCGCGCTCGGACATGCGGTTGGCGAGTTCCTGGATGGTGATGGCTTCCGGGATCGTGACTTCGCGGATCAGCTTTTCCTTCGGTTCATTCGACGCATGGCCCTTCAGGCGCTGGGTACGCCGGCGGAATGATGCGATCGAACGCTCGCGCACATCGTCGGCATCGAGCGCGGTGACAACCGTCAAGCGGCCGCGCTGCTTCTGGGGGCCTGGCTTGTGCGTGGTCTTCGGAGCAGCCACGGGGCGCATCGCACCACCCGGGCCACGGCGAACCTGGCGCGGACCCTCGTCTTCATCGGGCTCTGCGGCGACGCCCGGCGCCTTCGTCGCTGGAGCCGATGCTGGTGTGCGTGCCGGGGTCGCCGACGTGCGTCCCGGGGTCGCAGATGGGCGTCCCGGGGTCGATGGGGTACGGGCTGGAGCCGCCGGCGCCGGTGCAGGGGCTGCTGCGGCCGCTGGCTTGGCTGCTGCGGCTGGCTTCGCTTCGCCCTCGCCAAAGCGCCGCTTGGCCTCGATCTCGGCCTTGCGCTTGGCTTCCTCTTCCTGGCGATGACGTTCCTCTTCGGCCAGCCGACGGGCTTCGGCGGCTTCACGCTCGGCGCGCTCGGCGATTTCGCGGCTGGCGCGGCGCTTGGCTTCCTCTTCGGCCTGCCGGCGCTCTTCGACCTCACGCTGCCGGGCGTCGGCGAGTGCGCTGGCGCG
>NZ_PSRR01000228.1 GCF_004296405.1 Bradyrhizobium sp. Leo170 | reverse complement strand
TGCTTGCTCGCGCCACAACATCTCCCTGTGGTTATGGGTCCCTACTTTCGCAGGAACGACAGCGGTGATGGGGTTGGTCAAGCGGTTTCGTTATAGTTCAATACCATCTCGATCGCCTTGGCGAAGCCGTCGCGCTCGTTGCTGTCGGTCACGAACTTGGCCTGGCTCTTGACCTCATCGGTGGCGTTGCCCATCGCAAACTGAACGCCGCTCCGGGCGAACATCGGCAAATCGTTGCGCATGTCGCCGATGGTCGCCACCGCCTCGGTCGGAATGCCCAATCGTTTTGCCATCGCCTCGACAAAGGTGCCCTTGTCGTGGCCGGGCGGGGTGACGTCGAGATAATAGGTTTGCGAGCGGACGGCGGTCGCCTCGGTGCCGACCGCCTGCTGCATCGCGGTTTCGCAGCGCGCGAGCAGCGGGGCGTCGGAAGATGCGCCGACGATCTTGCAGGCCTGGTCGAGATAGGGCGTGTAATCCGTGACGATGGTCGGGTCGTGCCGGATGGTGTGCCGCTCGTGCGCGACATATTCGCCGTCGGGATTGGCCGTCAGCCAGCGGTCGTTGGTGAACAGCCAGATGTCGACGCCGAATTCGCGCAGCAGCTCGATGCTTCGCCGCGCGGTCGCCGGCGGGATCAGGTGCTGCTCGACGGGCTTGAGCTGCGGATCGATGATCGAACTGCCGTTGAAGGCGCCGACCGGCAGCGTGATCGACAGCGGCTCGATCAGGAATCCCATGCCGATCGAGGGACGGCTGGAGACGATGGTGAAGCCGATCCCGGCCGCATGCAGTTTTTGCGCGGCTTCCCGGGCGGCGTCGGTCAAAACCTTTTCCTTGGTCAGCAGCGTACCGTCGACGTCGGAAACGAGCAGGGCGATGCGGGTCATGGGACTACCGGTTTGATTTGGCGGATGATGGCGTCGACGGTGGCTTCGACCGTGGCGTCGATCGAGACGGTGATCGGATGTTCGCTTAGGCTCGGCGGCTCCAGGGTCTGGAACTGGCTCGCCAGGAGGCCCGGCGGCATGAAATGGCCCTTGCGCTGGGCGAGCCGGCCCGCGATCAGCGCCTCGGTGCCGTTGAGGAAGACGATGCCGACGTCACTCCGTCCATGCAGGAGGATCTCGCGGTAGGCATGCTTCAGCGCCGAACAGGCGACCACCACACGCTGGCCTGCCTCGCAGACGCGGTCGATCTCGTCGGCGATCGCCTGCAGCCAGGGGCGGCGGTCGTCATCGGTGAGCGGCTGGCCTGCGCTCATTTTCGCGACGTTGCTTGCGGGGTGAAAGCGGTCGCCGTCCTCGAAACGCCAGCCGAGCCGCCTCGCAAGCGTCTCGCCGATCGTGCTCTTGCCTGAGCCGGAAACGCCCATCACGACGAGGGCGCAGAAGGTCGCCGGATCAGCCACTAAAATTCTCCGGCCGCGCCGCCTCGTCGATCAACCAGACCGTCTCGCCGATGGATTGCGCGCGGTTCGCCGGCAGGTTCTCGCCGGACAACGCGCGGGTCAGGATTGCGCGCTTGTCCTTGCCGGCGACCTCGAACAGCATTTCGCGGCAGCAGGACAGCGTTGGCAAAGTCAGGCTGACGCGCGGCACGAACGGTCCGACATTGGCCTTGGGCACGCCGACCACCCATTGGTCGATCACCTCGATCGCGGGGTAGTTCGGAAACAGCGAGGCGGTGTGTCCGTCCGGCCCGATGCCCATCAGCACCAGGTCGAACAGCGGACGGGCTGCGTCGAGCGCCTCCGCGCCGTAGAACGATTTCAGCTCGCGCGCATAGCGTTCCGCCGCTTCATCGGGGCTGGCGGCATAGGTCGGGATCGGATGGATGTGGGGGGCGGGCGCGTAGCGATCCAGGAATGCCCCCCGCGCCATCGCCATGTTGTTCCTAGGGTCGTCGACCGGCACGAAGCGCTCGTCGCCGATGAACCAGTGCACGCGGTCCCACGGGATCCTGGCGTGGTACGGCTCGGTCGCAAGCAATTGGTAAAGCGCTTTCGGGCTCGATCCGCCGGTCAGGCAGATCGCGATCCGGCCGCTGTTCGCGGCCATCCGCGCCAGCACCCGCTCGGCGGCGGCCTTCGCCAGCGCCGCGGGATCGGCGACCACGATGATCTGGCGGCGACCGACGGCGGTCATCGTCAACCCAGCTTTCGCCAGCTACGGCCGTCGCGGGTCAGAAGCGCGTTGGCGGCCTCAGGGCCCTCGCAGCCGGCCTTGTAGGGTTGCAGGCCGGCGCCGCCGGTCTTTTTCCAGGCATCGAGGAAGGGTTGCACGGCCTGCCAGCCGGCCTCGACGCTGTCGGCGCGCTGGAACAGGATGTTGTCGCCGATCATGCAGTCATAGATCAGCGTCTCATAGCCGGTCGACGGCTCGGCCTTGAAGTAATCCTTGTAGCGGAACTTCATCTCGACGCCGTCGATGTTGATGGTCGGGCCGGGAACCTTGGTGTTGAACTGCAGTTCGATGCCCTCGGTCGGCTCCGTGGAGATCACGAGGTAGTTCTGCGAGAGCTGGTCTATCGGCGTGTCGCGGAACATCGCGAACGGCGCCTGCTTGAACTTGATGGCGATCTCGGTGCGCTTGGCGGCCAGGGCCTTGCCGGTGCGCAGATAGAACGGTACGCCGGCCCAGCGCCAATTGTCGATGATGAGCTTGAGCGCAGCATAGGTTTCGGTGGTGCTGCCAGGCTTGACGTCCGCGGTCTTGCAATAGTCCTCGATCGCGGTGTCGCCGATCTTGCCGCCGCGATACTGCCCCCGCACTGAATTGTGCAACGCCTCCTGCTCGCTCTGGATCTGGATCGCGGCCAGCACATTGGCTTTCTCCGTGCGCACCGAATGCGCGTCAAAGCGGATCGGCGGCTCCATCGCGACCAGCGACATCAGTTGGAACAGATGGTTCGGCACCATGTCGCGCAGCGCGCCGGTCGAATCATAGAAGCTGCCGCGATGGCCGACGCCGAGCTTCTCGTCGACGGTGATCTGGATGTGGTCGATATGATTCCGATTCCAGATCGGCTCGAACATGCCGTTGGCAAAGCGCAGGACCAGGATGTTCTGGACGGTTTCCTTGCCGAGATAGTGATCGATCCGGTAGATTTGATGCTCGTCGACGAGCTTCAGCAACTCGGCGTTCAGGTGCTTCGCCGAGTCCAGGTTCGTGCCGAACGGCTTCTCGATCACGATCCGCCGCCAATAGCCGTTCTCCTTCAGCATGCCGGTGCGGGCGAGCTCCCTGGTGATCGGCAGGAAGGCGCCCGGCGGCGTCGCGAGGTAGAACAGGCGGTTGCCGCCGGTGTCACGCGCGGCTTCCGCCTTGTCGAGCTGGACCCGCATCTCGTCGAAGGACGCAGGGTCCTTCGGGTCGGCTTCAACCGCGGTGACGCAGTCGAACAGGCGCTTGGCGATGGCCTCGTCGACCGGGCGGGTTGCGAACTGCCGCAATCCCTTCATCAGGCTTGCGCTCAAATCCGCGTTCGACATGCCGCCGCGGGCAACGCCGACGACGCAGAATTTGTCGGGCAACAGGTTGGTCGCGGCGAGATTATAGAGGGCAGGGATCACCAGCCGGTGCGCGAGGTCGCCCGTGACGCCGAAAATGATGAAAGAGCAGGGGTCGGGTTTCTTTTGCGCGTGACCGTTCGTCATCGTTAAGCCTTCCCTAGCTCTTCTTGGCGCCTTGCGGCGGCTCCCGGTGGCCGCCGAAACCGGCGCGCATGGCGGAGAGAATCTTTTCGGCGAAGGTGTGGTCCTTGCGCGAGCGGAAGCGGGCAAACAGCGCCGCCGTCAGCACTTCCGCAGGCACCGCCTCGTCGATCGCGGCATTGACCGTCCAGCGGCCTTCGCCGGAATCCTCGACGAAGCCGGAATAATTATCGAGGGTGGCGTTCTCGGCGAGCGCGATCGCGGTGAGGTCGAGCAGCCAGGACGGGATCACGCTGCCGCGGCGCCAGACCTCCGCGATATCGGCGATGTCGAGATCGAAGCGGTGATCTGGCGGAAGCGCCTCGCTCTTGGCGTTCTTCAGGATGTCGAAGCCCTCGGCATAGGCCTGCATCAGGCCGTATTCGATGCCGTTATGGATCATCTTGACGAAATGCCCGGCGCCGACGGGGCCGGCATGGATATAGCCCTGCTCAAGCGGGGGTCGCGGCCGTCGCGGGACGGGGTGCGCGGAATGTCGCCGATCCCGGGCGCGAGCGCGCTGAAGATCGGGTCGAGCCTATCGACGACGGATTTCTCGCCGCCGATCATCATGCAGTAGCCGCGCTCGATGCCCCAGATGCCGCCAGAGGTGCCGACGTCGACATAGTTCAGGCCGCGCTCCTTCAGCGCCTTGCCGCGGCGGACGTCGTCCTGCCAGAACGTGTTGCCGCCGTCGATGATGGTGTCGCCCGGCTGCATCAGCCTCGACAGCGCGTCGATCGTCGCCTCGGTGATCTTGCCGGCCGGCAGCATCACCCAGGCGGTGCGCGGCTGCTCCAGCTTGAGCACGAATTCCTCCAGCGAGGCGGAGCCGGCGGCCTTGTCGGCGGCGAGCGTGGCGACCGCCTTCGGATCCTTGTCGTAGACCACGGCGCTGTGGCCGTGGGCCATCAGCCGGCGGACGATGTTGCCACCCATCCGCCCCAAGCCGATCATGCCGAGCTGCATGTTCTCATGTCCTTACTGTTGAGCACGATTCCGAAAACTGGAGCTCGCTTCACCTCCCCCGCAAGCGGGAGAGGGGCGCTCGATCTTGGTCGGTACTCGATCCAATCTCATCCTGCTCTAGTTGAGGGCTTCGTTAAGCGCAGCGTCCAGCGTGGCCAGCGCCGGGCCCAGTCCGCCCTTGAGATGGACGCGGAGCGCGCGCCGGCCGCGTTCGGTCAATACGTCGAAATCGCCGCGCGCCTGCGCCGCCTTGATGACGCCGAAGCTTGCCTTCTGGCCCGGTACCGGCAGGTCCGCGGCATCGTCGGCGGTGATCTGCAGGAACACGCCGCTGTCGGGGCCGCCTTTGTAGGCCTGGCCGGTCGAGTGCAGGAAGCGCGGTCCGAACTCGGCGCAGGTGGCGAGATGCTTGCTGTCGCGCACGGCGAGCCGCATCTTTTGCAGTGCGTCGATGAACGCCTCGTCGCGCTCCATATAGGCGAGCAGGGCGACGTAGTCGCCGCGATGCGAGCGCGACAGGTGCGCCTTCAGCCAGGAGCCGAGCGTGCCGTCGGCGCCGGCCTTGCGCAGCTCGACGGCGTTGTGCCCGTCGGTGTAGAGGTCGGCCTCGGCGGTGGAGACCACCGGCTGTTCGGCCGGCAGCGATCCGGTCTTCTCGAAGGCTGCGGTCAGTTCACGGGTCTTGATCTTGGCCGCCTCGACATCCGGCTGGTTGAACGGGTTGATGCCGAGCACCGAACCCGCCACCGCGGTCGCGATTTCGAAGCGGAAGAACTCCTGGCCGATATGGTCGATCGACGGCAGGACGATGCGGGCCATGGGATGGCCGGCCTGCTCCAACGCGTCGAGCCTGGCGTCATGCTCGGCGTCGTCCTCGCCCTCGGTGCGGAGGTCGATGAAGAAGCGGTCGTCGCCATAGGCACTAGGCTCGCCCAGCGTCTCGCCGTCGACCGGGATCAGGCCCTTGCCGTCCTTGCCGGTGGATTCGGCGATCAACTGCTCGGCCCAGGCGCCGAAATCGGCGATCTTCCTGGACGAGGTGATCGTCACCTTGTCGCGGCCTTCGAGGCCGGCGAGCCCCATCGCGAGCCCGAGCTGCACACCCGGGTTCTCGTGCGGCGGCACGTCGGCGCCGCAGGAGCGCACCATCGACAGCGTATGCTTGATCAGGCTGCGGACATTGAAGCCGGCGGCAGCGGCCGGCACCAGGCCGAAGGGGGAGAGCACGGAGTAGCGGCCGCCGATCGTGGGCTCGCCGTAGAAGATGCGGGCAAAGCCCTGCCGCTTCGCCGTCTTCTCCAGCGACGAGCCGGGATCGGTCACCGCGATGAAGCGGTGGCCGGCCTTGGCGGCGCCGATCGCCTTGGAGACGCGGTCGAAGAAATAGTCCTTCATCACGTTCGGCTCGGTGGTGCCGCCAGACTTGCTGGATACGATGAACAGCGTCTTGGAGATATCGACCGCCGCTTCCATCGCCCGCACCTGCGCCGGGTCGGTGGAATCGAGCACGTGCAGCTTGGGGAAGCCGGTCTTCTTGGCGAAGGTCTCCGCCAGCACCTCCGGCCCCAGGCTGGAGCCGCCCATGCCGAGCACGACCGCGTCGGTGAATTTCTGGCCCTTCACGCGCTCGGCGAAATCCTCATAGTCGGCGATGTCGGCCTTCGCCGGGCTGGTCAGCCAGCCCAGCCATTTGTCCTCGTCCTCGCCGGTCCAGACCGATTTGTCCTTGTGCCAGAGCCGGCGGACCTTGGCCGAGGCGCGCCATTCCTCGGTATTCTCTTCGATTGCCTTGGCAAGCTCGCCGCCGACCTTGAGCTGCTGGCCGTCGATGCCGGTGCCGAGCGAGGTCGCGCGCTTGAACGCGACGGCGCCATAGAGCTTGTCGGCGGCATCGGCGAACAGCCTGACGCCGTCCTTGACCAGCTCGGCGGTGATCGCGTCCAGCGAGATGCCGGACTTCTCCAGTTCGTCGAGCACACGCTGCGCGTCCTCGACGTTCTCCTCGAGGCTGTCGCGCACCTTGCCATGGTCGCGGAAGGCGTCGAGCGTCGCCGGCGGCACGGTGTTGACCGTGTCGGGGCCGATCAGCTCCTCGATATAGAGGACGTCGCTATATTCCTTGTTCTTGGTGCCGGTCGAGGCCCACAAGAGCCGCTGCGGCTTGGCACCCTTTGCCAGGAGTTTTTCCCAGCGCGGACCGGCGAAGATCTGCTTGTAATCCCGGTAGGCCATTTTGGCGTTGGCGATCGCGACCTTGCCCTTCAGCGACGCTAGCCGCTCCTTCTCGGTGGGATCGTTGGCCTTCGCGATCTTGTCGTCGAGCTGCTTGTCGACGGCGGAATCGATGCGGCTGACGAAGAAGCTCGCCACGCTCGCAATGTGCGATGGGTCGCCGCCGGCGCTCACGTATTTCTCCAGGCCCTTCAGATAGGCCTCCGCCACCTCGCGATAGACCTTTTGCGAGAACAGGAGCGTGATGTTGATGCTGATGCCTTCGCCGATCAGGTGCTCGATCGCGGGCAGTCCCTCCGGCGTCGCCGGCACCTTCACCATCAGGTTCTTGCGCCGCACCTCCTTCCAGAGCCGCTGCGCTTCGGCGATGGTGCCCTTGGTGTCCATCGCCAGATAGGGCGACACTTCGAGGCTGACGAAGCCGTCCTTGCCGTTGAGCTGGTCATAGACCGGTCGCAGCACGTCGGCGGCGTGCTGGATATCCTCGATTGCCAGATGCTCGAACAGTTCGGCGACGGGGCGATCGCCCTTCTTCAGCGCATGGCCGATCGCCCCGTCATATTCGTCTGAGCTGCCGATCGCCTTCTCGAAGATCGACGGGTTGGAGGTGACGCCTTTGACGCCGTCCTCGTCGATCAGCTTCTTGAGGTCGCCTTTGGCGACGAAGCCGCGGGCGAGGAAATCCAGCCAGACCGATTGGCCGTGGTTTTCGAGTGTTTTGACGGGGTTCATGATGCCTGTTTCTGCTTGATCGGGTCGGTGGACGGGTTCCCCAGCAGCTTTCTGGGGCGGGACCGGATTGTCAACACGGGGCGGAAAGGGCTGCCTAAGGCGAATATGCGCATCAAAAGGAGACAACTCCACCCGGACCGGTTTGATCCCTTGGATTTGATCCGATGCAACCGCGAACTCTGAACAATTTTATGACGGTGCGGTGCACTGTTCACGGCCTGAGATACAGGTAGCCCTGCGACTGCAACTCGGCGAGGCGGACGACGCCGCCTTTGTCGGCGACCACGAAGCCGGGGAGGAGCTCCTTCAGGCTGACATTCTGCGATTTCATGGTATTGCCGCAGGCGGCAAGCTCGACGCCATCCCCGGAAAACTGCTGGACGCGCCGCGACAGGTCGGGATTGGCGGCGGCCGAATGGAAGGCGCGCAGCGCCGGTCCGTGGACCACCAGCGCAATGGTAACATTCTCGGGGCCGCCGACGCCGTCGAAATGGTTCTGGATGTTGCCGAGCACAAAGTCGACCTTCTCGAGGTCGCTCAGGTGATAGACCACCTTGAGCTTGGCCGGAGGCGATGGCGCCTCGGTGGCGCGGGCGCGTGAGCCGGCAAGGGCGCCTAAGCCTGACACCACGCCCCACAAGATGCTGCGTCGATGCATGGCACCCTCCCTCGATTGAGTTGGCTGGCCGACGAGCGTATGATCCACTTCGCGAGCGTATCATTTGTGTCTGATGGCGGTGAGTTCCCGGCGGTCGGTCACAAGCTCGGCACATTCTTCCGCGTCTGCGCGATCGACGCGAAAGATCTTGTCGTCCGCGCCGGCGATGAGCGCGTCTTCGGCCTCTTGGTCCGGCTTGTCGCGATTCCAAATCCTGATCCGCTCAAGGCGGATGATGGTGGGCTTGTCGTCTTTGGACAGTGCCACATTAATGCCGCCGCCTTCACAATCGACGCCGCAGCCGAAACGGATTTCGTTGCGCGCGTCCTCTGTGACAACATGGCCGCAAAAGCTGCTGGAGTCGAAATTGCCGGTGCGGTGATGGTACTTAATTCCAAGGCGGAATGAGTAGCTGGTGGTTTTTTCCTCCCGCGCGTTCTCCGCCGTCACCAACAGTTTCATCGCGCTGACTTTCTGCTTCAGATGTTGCGCCAGATGACTGGCGTCATAACGGCGCACGAAGCAGGCGTAGGTCTTTTCGGCGAGCGGGCCCGCGAATATCCTGTTGTCGAAAGCTGCGGTCTTGGCGCTGTCGACGCCATCTTCGGCGTGACTGTGGCTAATTCCCGCGAGCATTGCGGCTGCGACAACTAGATGAACGGAGAATAAAATACGCTTCATGATCTGTTCAGCGAACGCAAGCGATCTATATGAAATGATACACGCCACCTCGATCGACGCGCCGACGATGCCGCGTCACGATGTGCTGACGGGTTTGACTTAGTCGCGGCAGAAGCCGGATGCGTTCAAACCTGTGGCAGTTCGTGGGCGTGAAGGAGCTGCGCGATGGCAGCCGAAAGGCGGTCAGAAAGGCATTTGCTGATGGCAGGGAAGCCTGGTCTTTGTCGGTCCTCCGGTAGAATCACGGATGTGGCGGACCAGCTACATGGCCAAGAAAGTAAATGACAAATCGCGTTTTTGATGAACTATTAGGCTGGCTGCTTGTTGATAAGGCAGCGGCTGCTTGCGCCGCGCATTGCGGAAGGGAGGCTGGCGAGTGTCCAATAGCTCCAGCATGCCGACCGTGATTCGAGGAACGTTTCGGCAAACCGGCTCGTTCTCGTAAGGCGGCGCAACATACCGTGGAGAGGGATCATGTACAACGATTCTCTGTTCAACGCTTTCGCTAGGTCGTTCGAGGCTCGAAGCCAGAGCGATATGTCGATGGCTGAATATCTCGAGTCGTGTCGAAGTGATCCGATGCGATATGCGAATGCGGCAGAACGACTACTGGCTGCGATCGGCGAGCCTCAGATGATCGACACGGCCAAGGACCCTCGCCTTGGCCGTATCTTTATGAACCGCACGATGCGCACCTATCCGGCATTCGCGGGCTTCTACGGCATGGAAGATACGATCGAGCGGCTCGTCGGCTTCTTCCGTCACGCCGCGCAAGGCTTGGAAGAGCGCAAGCAGATACTCTATCTGCTCGGACCGGTCGGCGGCGGCAAGTCATCGCTCGCCGAGCGACTCAAGGCATTGATGGAAGTGCATCCGATCTACGTGCTGAAAGCCGGCGACGAGCTGAGCCCGGTGTTCGAAAGCCCGCTCAGCCTGTTCGATCCGGATCAGCTCGGGCCGATGCTGGAGGAGAAGTACGGCATTCCGCAGCGGCGCCTCACCGGGCTGATGAGCCCGTGGTGCTATAAGCGGCTCGAAGCCTTCGGCGGTGACATCTCGCAATTCCGCGTCGCCAAGATCCAGCCGTCTCGGCTGCGGCAGATCGCGGTCTCCAAGACCGAGCCGGGCGACGAGAACAACCAGGACATCTCCTCGCTGGTCGGCAAGGTCGATATCCGCAAGCTCGAGACCTATGCGCAGAACGATCCCGACGCCTACAGCTATTCGGGCGGACTCAATCGCGCCAATCAGGGCATCCTCGAATTCGTCGAGATGTTCAAGGCGCCGATCAAGATGCTGCATCCGCTGCTCACGGCGACGCAGGAAGGCAACTATATCGGCACCGAGAATATCGGAGCGATCCCGTTCGGCGGCATCATCCTCGCACACTCGAACGAGGCGGAATGGCAGAGCTTCAAGGCCAACAAGAACAATGAGGCCTTCATCGACCGCATCTGCGTCATCAAGGTGCCTTACTGCCTGCGGGTCACCGAGGAGCAGAAGATCTACGAGAAGCTGATCCAGGGTTCCGAGCTTGCCAGCGCACCTTGCGCGCCGGCGACGCTGGAGACCCTGGCGCGCTTCTCGGTGATGTCGCGCCTGCGCAAGCACGAGAACTCGACGCTGTTCGCGAAGATGCGGGTCTATGACGGCGAGAGCCTGAAGGAATCCGATCCAAAGGCGCGCAGCGTCCTGGAATATCGCGATGCCGCAGGTGTTGACGAAGGCATGGACGGTGTCTCGACGCGCTTCGCGTTCAAGGTGCTCGCCGCCACCTTCAACCACGACACGATAGAGGTCGGGGCCGATGCCGTGCACCTGATGTACGTGCTCGAGCATTCGATCCGCCGCGAGCAACTGCCCGAGGAAGTCGAGAAGCGCTATCTCGAATTCATCAAGGCCGATCTCGCCCCGCGCTACGCGGAGTTCATCGGCAACGAGATCCAGAAAGCCTATCTCGAATCCTACTCGGATTACGGCCAGAACCTGTTCGATCGCTACGTCGATTACGCCGACGCCTGGATCGAGGATCAGGACTTCAAGGATCCCGACACCGGCCAGTTGCTCAACCGCGAGCTTCTGAACCAGGAGCTGACCAAGATCGAGAAGCCGGCCGGCATCGCCAACCCGAAGGATTTCCGCAACGAAGTCGTCAAATTCTCGCTGCGGTCGCGGGCGCATAATGGTGGTAAGAACCCGAACTGGACCTCTTATGAAAAGGTTCGCGACGTGATCGAGAAGCGGATATTCTCGCAGGTCGAGGATCTGCTTCCGGTCATCTCGTTCGGTTCGAAGAAGGACGGCGAGACCGAGAAGAAGCACGACGACTTCGTCGCGCGGATGGTGGAACGCGGCTACACCGAGCGCCAGGTCCGCCGTCTCGTCGAATGGTATATGCGCGTGAAGCAGGCTGGCTAAGGCGGATGCAAAGTGACGATGCATATTGTCGATCGGCGCCTGAATCCGGGCGGCAAGAGCCTTGAGAACCGACAGCGGTTCTTGAGGCGGGCCAAGGCCCTGGTTCAGGGAGCCGTCAAGAAGACGTCGCAGGACCGGGACATCAAGGATGTGCTGGAAGGCGGCGAGATATCGATACCGCTCGACGGCATGGACGAGCCGCGCTTCCGCCGCGAGGGTGGCACCCGCGACATGGTGCTGCCCGGCAACAAGAAGTTCATCGAAGGCGATATCCTGCCGCGTCCGAACCAGGGCGGTGGCCGCGGAACGGGGCCGGGCGAGGGCGACAGCGAAGATGCGTTCCGCTTCGTCCTGAGCCGCGACGAGTTCGTCAACCTCTTCCTCGACGACCTGGAATTGCCCGACCTCGCCAAGCGCAAGCTCGCGGAGGCGGAGAGCGAAGGCCTGCATCGCGCCGGCTACACCACCTCAGGTTCGCCCGCGAACATCTCGGTGAGTCGCACCGTCAAGCTCGCGCTGGCGCGTCGCGTCGCGCTGCGCCGGCGCGGCCGGAGCAGATCGCCGAGCTCGAGGCGGAGGCGGCCGAGGCAGCGGAGCCGCGACGCTCCGAACTCTTGGCGCAGATCGCGGCGCTGAAGGCCAAGGCGAAACGGATCCCCTTCATCGATCCCATCGATATCCGCTACCGCCGTTTCGAGACCGTGCCGAAGCCGGTGGCGCAAGCCGTGATGTTCTGCCTGATGGACGTGTCGGGCTCGATGTCGGAGCACATGAAGGACCTGGCGAAGCGGTTCTACATGCTGCTCTACGTATTCCTGAAGCGGCGTTATCGCCACGTCGAGATCGTGTTCATCCGCCACACCGATCGCGCCGAAGAGGTGGACGAGGATACATTCTTCCATGGACCGGCTTCCGGCGGCACGCTGGTGTCGAGCGCGCTGCAGGCGATGCACGATATCGTCCGCACCCGGTTTAGACCGGCTGAATGGAACATCTACGCCGCGCAAGCCTCCGACGGCGACAACATGACCTCCGACAGCCTCCTGACCGGACGGCTGCTCACGGAGCATATCCTCCCGGTCACCCAGTTCTTTGCCTATCTCGAGGTTGGCGAGGCCGCCAACTACACCTTCGACATGCCGGACTCCTCGCTCTGGACCCTTTACGAGCGCTTGCGCAACGAGGGCGCGCCGCTCGCGATGCGCAAGGTGAGCGAGCGCAGCGAGATCTTCCCGGTGTTCCAGGACCTGTTCAAGCGTCGCGGCAAGCAGGAGAAGGCCACGCCATGACGAAGACGGGTGAGCGGCTGTTCGACGGCGCCGACTGGGATTTCCGCACGCTGCAGCGCGTCCACGATGCCTGCGAGGAGATCGCGAAGTCGGAGCTCGGCCTCGACGTCTATCCCAACCAGATCGAGGTCATCACCGCCGAGCAGATGCTGGACGCCTATTCGTCGGTCGGCATGCCCTTGTTCTACAAGCACTGGTCGTTCGGCAAGCATTTCGCTTTTCAGGAAGCGTCCTACCGCAAAGGATACATGGGACTGGCGTACGAGATCGTGATCAACTCCTCGCCGTGCATTTCCTACCTGATGGAGGAAAACACCGCGACCATGCAGACGTTGGTGATCGCGCACGCAGCCTTCGGCCACAACCATTTCTTCAAGAACAACTACCTGTTCAAGCAGTGGACCGATGCCGACGGCATCCTGGACTATCTCGAATTCGCCAAGGGCTATATCTCGCACTGCGAGGATCGCCACGGCCGGCGGGCGGTCGAGCATACGCTCGACGCCGCCCATGCCTTGATGTCGCACGGCATCGATCGCTATCCCGGCAAGAAGAAGCTCGACCTGCGCACAGAGGAGAAACGCGCCGGCGAGCGTCGCGCGCACGAAGAGAGCGCCTTCAACGATCTCTGGCGTACGGTGCCGACCGGACCCGCGAAGACCAGGGCCGCGCTGACCGCGGAGCGCCGCCGTATCCTGCTCGGGCTGCCGCAGGAAAACATCCTGTACTTCCTGGAGAAGACCGCGCCGCGGCTGCAGCCCTGGCAGCGCGAAGTGCTGCGCATCGTCCGCCACATCGCGCAGTATTTCTATCCGCAGAGCCAGACCAAGGTGATGAACGAGGGCACCGCGACCTACGTCCATTACAGCATCATGAACCGGCTGCACGAGCAGGGCCGCATTTCCGACGGCAATTTCCTTGAATTCCTGCAGTCGCACACCAACGTCGTGTTCCAGCCGGATTTCGACGATCCCCGCTTCTCCGGCTTCAATCCCTATGCGCTCGGCTTTGCGATGATGCAGGACATCGAGCGGATCGTGACCGAGCCGGAGGACGAGGATCGCGAATGGTTTCCTGACATCGCGGGCAGGGGCGATGTCATGGGCGTGCTGCGCGAGGTCTGGGCCAATTACCGCGATGAGAGCTTCATCGGACAGTTCCTGAGCCCGCGGCTGGTGCGGCGTCTGCGCCTGTTCCATCTGCATGACGATCCCGCGGAGACCGCCGGCATCCGCGTCGATGCCATCCATGACGAGCGCGGCTATCGCCGCGTGCGCCGCGAACTGGCGCGGCAATACGATGTCGGCTTCATCGATCCCAACATCGAGGTCGTCGATGTCGACCTGGAAGGCGACCGCCGGCTGATGCTGCGCCACACCGTGGTCAAGGGATCGCAACTGGTCGAAACCGATGCGCGGCGCGTGCTGCAGCACCTCGCCGATCTCTGGAGCTACGACGTGGTTCTCACCGAGGTCGACACTCACGACAAGGTGTTGAAGGAATATGTCGTGAGCCCACGCATCCTGCCCGCGGTGGCGTAGTTATTGCCGTAGCCCGGGTGAAGCGCGAGCGTAACCCGGGATCGCTCTCAAAGGCGGATTGG
>NZ_PSRR01000227.1 GCF_004296405.1 Bradyrhizobium sp. Leo170 | reverse complement strand
AGGCGCGCAAGAAGTGGCGCATCCAGATCAAGCGCCTGTGAGCCGAGTGTCGCGGTCGCGACACGCTGTCCGGCCTAGGACAGGCGGGAGACGGAAAATAGCCGAGATAAATCAAGGCTCGACGTTTGGCACGAGCCTTGAAGGAAAGCCGTCGCGCATCGCCTGCCAAGGAATCGGAGTTTATGGCTTACAAGATAATCGCCTCCCAGTGCACCGTCTGCGGCGCATGTGAGTTCGAATGCCCGAACGCAGCAATCAGCCTCAAGAACGACATATATGTAATTGATCCGAAGAAGTGCACCCAATGCGAGGATCAGTGCGACACGCCGCAATGCGCCGTTATCTGCCCGGTGCCCGGCACGTGCGTGCAGGCATAAGGAGCGACCGATGAGCGGGTCCGCTGCGCGCAGCAAGGTTGAAGCGCGATCGGTGGCCGCCTTTCTGATGGGCGGCCTCGCTGGCCCCGAGCTGCGGGTGACTTACGCGATCGCGTATGCGGCGAAGGGCGCGCGCCGCGGCCGTCGTCGGGCATGGCCGGAGTCCTTGCGCGAGCGGCGGAGCGGGCAATGGTAGCCGTACAAGAGACGGTCGAGCGCGTCAGGCGCATCGACGTCGATCAGTATCGATATGGGTTCGAGACGCTTATCGAATCCGAAAAGGCCCCCAAGGGGCTCTCGGAAGATATCGTCCGCTTCATCTCAGAGAAAAAGAACGAGCCGGCCTGGATGCTGGAATGGCGCCTGGAGGCGTACCGCCGCTGGCTGACCATGACCGAGCCGACCTGGGCGCGCGTCAACTATCCCAAGATCGACTACCAGGACCTCTACTATTACGCGGCGCCGAAGCCGAAGAAGACGCTGTCATCGATCGACGAGATCGATCCCGAGATTCTCAAGACCTATGAGAAGCTCGGCATTCCCTTGCGGGAAGTCGCGATCCTCGAGGGCGTCGAGCCGCCTCCGGGCGGAGAGCCTTCGGAACAGCGGAAGATCGCGGTCGACGCCATCTTCGATTCGGTGTCGGTTGCGACCACCTTCCAGAAGGAATTGAAGAAGGCCGGCGTGATCTTCATGCCGATCTCGGAAGCGATCCGCGAGCATCCTGAGCTGGTGCGCAAATATCTCGGCAGCGTGGTGCCGACGTCGGATAACTTCTTCGCCACCTTGAACTCGGCGGTGTTCTCCGACGGCTCGTTCGTCTACGTGCCGCCGGGCGTGCGCTGCCCGATGGAATTGTCGACCTATTTCCGCATCAACGAGCGCAACACGGGCCAGTTCGAGCGCACGCTGATCATCGCCGACAAGGGCTCGTATGTGAGCTACCTCGAAGGCTGCACAGCGCCGCAGCGCGATGAGAATCAGTTGCACGCCGCGGTGGTCGAGCTCGTTGCGCTCGATGACGCCGAGATCAAATATTCGACGGTCCAGAACTGGTATCCCGGCAACTCGGAAGGTAAGGGCGGCATCTACAACTTCGTCACCAAGCGTGGCGATTGCCGTGGCGACCACTCGAAGATCTCCTGGACCCAGGTCGAGACCGGCTCCGCCATCACCTGGAAATATCCGAGCTGCATCCTGCGCGGCGACAATTCGCGCGGCGAGTTCTACTCGATCGCGATCTCGAACGGTTACCAGCAGGTCGACAGCGGCACCAAGATGATCCATCTCGGCAAGAACACGTCGAGCCGGATCATCTCCAAGGGCATCGCCGCCGGAAAATCGCAGAACACCTATCGCGGCCTCGTCACCGCGCACCGCAAAGCCACCGGCGCGCGCAACTACACCGCCTGCGACTCGCTCCTGATCGGCGATAAATGCGGCGCGCACACCGTGCCTTATGTCGAGGCGAAGAACTCTTCGGCGACGTTCGAGCACGAGGCGACGACCTCGAAGATCTCCGAGGACGTGCTGTTCTACTGCGTGCAGCGCGGATTGAGCCAGGAGGAAGCGGTCGGCCTCGTCGTCAACGGCTTCGTCAAGGACGTGCTGCAGCAGCTGCCGATGGAGTTCGCGGTCGAGGCGCAGAAGCTGATCTCGATCTCCTTGGAGGGCAGCGTCGGATAAGCCAATGGTCCAAACCATTCGGAACATCCTCGTTGGCGTTCAGGTTTGGCCATTCGCGATCACTGGGTTCGTGGCGATCGCCGGAGCGTTCATTGCCTTGATTGGCGCTTTTGCGAGCTCGCTTGACGTAATGGAATTCGGCAAGGCCGCTGCTGGGTTCGGAGCTATGGGATTTTTTGGCTGGCTCCTTTTTTTGATCGCCTTGCGGTCGCCTAGGCCAGAAGGAAAGAAAATGACTGCACTGCTTGAAGTGAAAGACCTGCAAGTCCGTGTCGAGGATCGCGAAATCCTCCACGGGCTGTCGCTGACTGTTAATCCCGGCGAGGTCCACGCGATCATGGGGCCGAACGGCTCCGGCAAATCGACGCTCTCGCACGTCATCGCCGGCAAGCCCGGCTATGAGGTCACGGGCGGACAGATCCTGTTCCGCGGCGAGGACCTCTTGGAGATGGCGCCGGACGAGCGCGCCGCCAAGGGCGTGTTTCTGGCGTTCCAGTATCCGGTCGAAATCCCCGGGGTCGCCACCATGAACTTCCTGCGCACCGCGCTGAATGCGCAGCGCAAGGCGCGCGGCGAGAGCGAATATTCGACGCCGGACTTCCTGAAGAAGGTCCGCGAGGTCGCAAAGTCGCTCAACATCCCGCAGGACATGCTCAAGCGCGGTGTCAATGTCGGCTTCTCCGGCGGCGAAAAGAAGCGCAACGAGATCCTGCAGATGGCGCTGTTCGAGCCGAGCCTCTGTATCCTCGATGAAATGGATTCCGGCCTCGACATCGACGCGCTGAGGATCGCGGCCGACGGCGTCAACGCGCTGCGCTCGCCCGAGCGTGCCATGGTCGTGATCACCCACTACCAGCGCCTGCTCAACTACATCGTGCCGGACTATGTGCACGTGATGGCGAAGGGGCGTGTCGTGAAGAGCGGCGACAAGCATCTCGCGCTGGAGCTCGAGGCCGCCGGCTACGCTCCGTTCGAGCACGCGGCCTAGAGAGCGCAAGGAGTTTTCGATGAACCTGGTTCTGTCAAAAACCGATCCCGGACGCGCGGTGGGCAATGTGTTCGTCAAGGCCAACGGACGGCTGCCCGGCGCAGGCTCTGTTGCCGACATCCGCGCGAGGGCATTCGACGCTTACAAGCGCGTCGGCTTACCGCACCGGCGGATCGAGGAATGGAGATACACCGACCTGCGCGCGCTAATGCGCCACGTCCTACCGCTCGCGCCGCAACCGGATGCGGCTGCGCTCGCGCGGGCAAGGGCTGCAGTCGCGCAAGCTGCCGTCGAGAAGGGAGCGATCGAGGGCGCAGCGAAGCTAGTGCTCGTCGATGGTTTGTTCGCGCCCAATCTCTCCGACATCGCCGAGTTGGGCCAGAGCGTCAACGTGCGCACGCTGCGCGAAGTTCTGGACGATCCAGCTAACGAGGGGAGAGGCGACCTGCTGCTGACCGCAACGACGGATGCGGTGATCTCGCTCAATGCCGCGATGGTGACCGACGGCGTGGTCATCACGGTCACCGACGGCACCGAGTTATCCCGACCGATTCAAATCGTCCATGTCGCAACCACCTCGTCGGCGTCAAGCTTCACTCGCTCGCATCTGAGGCTTGGCAAGGGCGCGCAGGCGGCCGTGGTCGAAAGCTTTGTGGCGGCCGAAGGCGCCCGCAACCATCAGGCCAATGATGCGGTGATCGTCTCGGTTGGTGAGGCGGCCAATCTTGCCCATCTGCACGTTCTGGCGGACGGGGCGGACGCCACCAACATTTCCTCCGGATTGTTCGCGCTCGGGGCGAGCGCGAAACTCAAATTGTTCAGCATGATCTGTGGTGGTGCTGTGAGCCGATACCAGGCATTCATCACATTGGCGGGCGAGGGCGCCGAGCTCTCCGTCAACGGCATCAACCTGCTGAGGGACAAACAGCATGGTGACACGACCTTGGTCGTCAACCACGCTGTGCCGCATTGCACGAGCCGGGCGAATTTCCGCGCGGCCGTCGACGACCGCGGCCACTCGGTATTCCAGGGCCGCATCATCGTGCGTCCTGATGCACAGAAGACGGACGGCAGGATGATGACGCGTGCGCTTTTGCTGTCCGACGAGGCTGAAGCCGACAACAAGCCGGAGCTGGAGATCTTTGCCGACGATGTCACCTGCGGCCATGGCGCGGCATCCGGCGCACTGGATGAGACTCTGCTGTTCTATCTACGCGCACGCGGCCTTTCCGGGAAGGAGGCACAGGCGCTCTTGGTCCAGGCTTTCCTCGGCGAAGCTATCGAGGAAATCGCCGACGGGAGGTTACGCGAATTCGTGATAGTACTGGCCGAGCGCTGGCTGGAGGCGAGGGGATGAGCGCGCATCCGGCGGTCGCCAACGGCGCTTACGATGTTGCGCGGGTGCGCGAGGACTTTCCGGCGCTGGCGCTGCAGGTCTATGGCAGCCGCAGGTCTATCTCGATAACGCCGCCTCGGCGCAGAAGCCAAAGGCGGTGCTCGATCGCATGATGCAGGCTTACACGTCCGAATATGCCAACGTGCATCGCGGTCTGCACTATCTGGCTAACGCCGCGACCGAGGCCTTTGAGGGCGCCCGCACCAAAGTGGCGCAGTTCCTCAACGCGCGCCGCACCGAAGAGTTTGTCTTACTCGTAGCGCAACCGAGGCGATCAATCTGGTCGCCCAGACTTTCGGCCGCGAGCGCATCTCACCCGGGGATGAGATTGTTCTCTCGATCATGGAGCACCAGCCAACATCGTGCCCTGGCATTTTCTGAGGGAACGCCACGGCGTTGTCATCAAATGGGCGCCAGTGGACGACGAGGGCAATTTTCTCCTCGAGGAGTTCGAGCGGCTTCTGACCGAGCGCACCAAAATGGTTGCGATCACACAGATGTCCAACGCGCTCGGCACTGTCCTGCCGGTGAAGGAGATCGTGAGGATCGCGCATGCGCGCGGCATCGAGGTGTTGGTCGACGGCTCGCAAGGCTGCGTCCATCTGGATGTTGATGTCCGCGACATTGATTGCGATTTTTACGTGATGACGGGCCACAAACTTTATGGGCCGACCGGTATCGGCGTGCTTTACGGCAAATATGCGCATCTGGCGTCGATGCCGCCGTTCAACGGTGGCGGCGAGATGATCCGCGAGGTCTCGCGTGACGGTGTCACATATGGTGATCCACCTCACCGGTTTGAGGCTGGAACTCCCCCGATCGTCGAGGCGATCGGTCTGGGCGCGGCTGTGGACTATATTAATTCAATAGGCAAGCCACAGATCCACAAGCACGAGAGCGCACTGCTTGCTTATGCGCAGGAGAAGCTGCGCGGCATCAATCCCTTACGCATTATTGGAACGGCGGCTGAGAAGGGCGCAATCATCTCCTTCGATATGAAAGTCGCGCATGCGCACGATTTTGCCACCGTCATCGATCGTGCAGGCGTGGCGGTGCGCGCCGGGACCCATTGCGCGATGCCGCTGCTCGAGCGGTTTGGCGTGCCAGCAACGTGCCGCGCTTCGTTCGCCCTCTACAACACCTATGAAGAGATCGATGCGCTGGCGGGTGCCCTTGTCAAAGCGCAGGAGCTGTTCTCATGAGGGCAGGAACGGGCCCAGAACCATGAGGCGCGTTGTGTATACGCGAATTGCTAATGCTATGCGCGAACCTCATATCGCTGGACGTCTCCGCCGGAGAGTGCGTCCGCTCCTTGACGCTGATTAAGAACGACGCAGACAACCGCATACCGGGTAGCCGCTGGTCTATCCGGGCGACGCTGGGATGTGCGGCAGAGCTGGCGTTTTCTTCATGATCTCTACTACACCCGCTTGAGTTCATGGCGCACGCCGCCTTCGTCATCATTCGCGCTCACGAGCCGGTTCGTCTCGAGCACAGGGCGGGTCTCTCGGCAGAGTCGAGGATCAGGTTTAGTTGCGTCAACGCGTATCAGCTAGGGCAGCCTCGGCCTCGGCTGCACACGTAAGATCATGGAGCTAAAAATCGTTCGGCGCTGCGGCTTGAGATGCTCAGGCGCTCGAACACCCCCCGCGCGTCGGCCGCGACGATCTCCCTGGTTGGTCGACCCAATAGCAGGATGGCGGCGAGGCCACGCGCAAGGCACCATCGCGGGTGAGGTGTGCACCGGTCGGGCTTCGCGACGATCCGTGAGCCGATTGGCTGCCGCGGCCTTGCAGCTGGGTCGCTTCGTTAGATAGCTTCCGGTAGTAGGCCCCGGCAAGTATCGCAATACTCTCGCGGGCTTGTGTGGAAAATCCGCGGGTGCAAAACCATGCGTGCCCGGCTTGTTTTGTTTCGAACAGGATCAAACGAGCAGGTCCGTGGACACGTTCGATGTCGGGTTTGCAACAACAGTCCGGTCAGCCGCGCGAGTGTGGCTATCTACTTCCAACTGCGTGGATTTTTGCGTTCACGCCGCGGCTGGCATGGTCGTTGCAAACTCTTGGTCGAGAGCCGTCATCGCAACAGGAAACCTTCTGAAGGATATCAGCATGAGTCTCGCCACGACCCAGAGCATCGCGGAAATCAAAGCCCGCAACAAAGAGCTGATTGAGGAGGTGCTGAAGATCTATCCGGAGAAGACTGCGAAACGGCGCGCCAAGCACCTCAATGTTCACGAGGCCGGCAAGTCGGACTGCGGAGTCAAGTCCAATCTCAAATCGATCCCAGGCGTGATGACGATCCGCGGTTGCGCCTACGCGGGTTCCAAGGGTGTGGTGTGGGGCCCGATCAAGGACATGATCCACATTAGCCACGGTCCGGTCGGCTGTGGACAGTACTCGTGGGGCTCGCGGCGTAACTATTACGTTGGCACGACAGGCATCGATAGTTTCGTGACCTTGCAATTCACCTCCGATTTCCAGGAAAAGGATATCGTGTTCGGCGGCGACAAGAAGCTCGTCAAAATCATTGACGAGATCCAGGAGCTGTTCCCGCTCAACAACGGCATCACCATCCAGTCGGAATGCCCGATCGGCCTGATCGGTGACGACATCGAGGCGGTCTCCAGGTCAAAGTCGAAGGAATATGGCGGCAAGACTATCGTGCCGGTCCGCTGCGAGGGCTTTCGCGGCGTGTCGCAGTCGCTCGGCCACCATATTGCCAACGACGCGGTGCGCGACTGGGTGTTCGACAAGGTCTCGCCCGAGGGCAAGCCGACGTTTGAGCCGACCCCCTACGATGTCGCGATCATCGGCGACTACAATATCGGCGGCGACGCCTGGTCATCCCGAATCCTGCTGGAGGAAATGGGCCTGCGCGTAATCGCGCAGTGGTCCGGCGACGGTTCTCTGGCCGAGCTCGAGGCAACGCCGAAGGCGAAGCTTAATGTGCTGCATTGCTACCGCTCGATGAACTACATCTCACGCCACATGGAGGAGAAGTTTGGGATTCCATGGTGCGAATACAACTTCTTCGGGCCCTCTAAGATCGTGGAGTCGCTGCGCAAGATCGCCGGCTTTTTCGACGACAAGATCAAGGAGGGTGCCGAGCGGGTGATTGCAAAATATCAGCCGCTGGTGGACGCGGTGGTCGCAAAATATCGCCCGCGCCTGGAAGGCAAGAGCGTGATGCTGTTCGTTGGCGGACTGCGTCCGCGCCACGTGATCGGCGCCTATGAAGATCTCGGCATGGAGGTCGTCGGCACCGGCTACGAGTTCGGCCACAATGACGACTACCAGCGCACCGCCCAGCACTACGTCAAGGATGGCACGTTGATCTACGACGACGTCACCGGCTACGAGTTCGAACGCTTCGTCGAGAAGGTCCAGCCTGACCTGGTCGGCTCGGGGATCAAGGAGAAATATGTCTTCCAGAAGATGGGCGTGCCGTTCCGCCAAATGCACTCCTGGGACTATTCGGGTCCGTATCATGGCTATGACGGATTTGCGATCTTCGCACGCGACATGGACATGGCCATCAACTCGCCGATCTGGAAGAGGACCAAGGCGCCCTGGAAGGATGTCCAAAAGGCGAAACTGTTAGCTGCCGAATAACGCAAAGTGACCGGCTCTCAGCCTGAGGGCCGGAGCTGATATTGATGACGCTTTTTTGAAAGGATCCTACCTATGGCGCAGAGTGCAGAACACGTGCTCGATCACTTCGAGCTGTTCCGCGGACCGGAATACCAGCAGATGCTGGCCAATAAGAAGAAGATGTTCGAGAATCCCCGCGATCCCGCGGAGGTCGAACGCATCAGGGAATGGGCGAAGACGCCCGAATATCGCGAGAAAAATTTTGCGCGCGAAGCGCTGACGATAAACCCAGCCAAGGCCTGCCAGCCGCTCGGCGCGGTGTTCGCCTCCGTTGGCTTTGAGGGCACGCTGCCCTTCGTGCACGGCTCCCAGGGCTGCGTGGCCTATTACCGCAGCCATCTGTCGCGGCACTTCAAGGAACCAAGCTCCTGCGTCTCCTCGTCGATGACGGAGGACGCTGCCGTATTCGGCGGGCTGAACAACATGATTGATGGGCTCGCCAACAGCTACAATATGTACAAGCCCAAGATGATCGCGGTCTCCACGACCTGTATGGCGGAGGTGATCGGAGACGACCTTAACGCCTTCATCAAAACGTCCAAGGAAAAAGGCTCGGTTCCAGCGGATTTCGATGTGCCGTTCGCGCACACGCCAGCCTTCGTGGGCAGCCACGTCACCGGCTATGATAATGCGCTCAAGGGTATCCTGGAGCATTTCTGGGACGGCAAGGCCGGAACAACGCCGAAGCTTGAGCGGGTGCCCAACGAGAAGATCAACTTTATCGGCGGCTTTGACGGCTACACCGTCGGCAACATCCGTGAGATCAAGCGCATCTTTGAGTTGATGGCAATCCAGTACACCGTTCTCGCCGACAATTCCGATGTGTTTGATACACCAACCGACGGCGAGTTCCGGATGTATGACGGCGGCACCACGCTGGAAGACGCCGCGAAGGCGGTTCACGCTAAGGCAACGATCTCGATGCAGCAGTGGTGCACGGAAAAGACGCTGCCGTTCATCGCACATCATGGCCATGAGGTCGTAGCGTTCAATTATCCGGTCGGCGTCTCCGCAACGGATGAGTTCCTCGTGGCGCTGTCGCGCATCACTGGCAAGGATATCCCCGAGGAATTGGCGCGAGAGCGCGGTCGCTTGGTCGACGCGATGGCTGACTCCAGTGCGCACATCCATGGCAAGAAATTCGCAATCTATGGCGATCCAGACCTCTGCTACGGGTTGGCTGCCTTCCTGCTCGAGCTTGGCGCTGAGCCGATCCATGTGCTGTCGACGAACGGCAACAAGGATTGGGAGGCAAAAATGCAGACGTTGTTTGCGAGTTCGCCGTTTGGACAGAACTGCCACGCGTATCCGGGGCGAGACCTCTGGCATATGCGCTCGCTCTTGTTCACCGAGCCGGTCGACTTCCTGATTGGCAACACCTATGGCAAGTATCTAGAGCGCGACACCGGTGTGCCACTGATCCGCATCGGTTTTCCGATCTTTGATCGGCATCACCATCACCGCTCTCCGGTGTGGGGCTATCAGGGCGGCATGAACGTGCTCGTGAAGATTCTCGACAAGATCTTCGACGAGATCGACAAGAAGACCAACGTTCTCGGCGAAACCGACTATAGCTTCGACATCATTCGTTGATGACGAATGACGCGGGCGCCATCGCCGCCAAACATCGGCGATGGCCTAAGCGCAGATGGGCTGATCTTTGCGCACAAGCTCGGTTGAGAGGAGAGATGGATGAGTTCGCTATCGGCCAGGATCCAAGAGATCTTTAATGAGCCGGGCTGCGCCAAGAACGCCAACAAGTCGGTTGCCGAGCGCAAGAAGGGCTGCAACAAGCAGCTACAGCCGGGCGGCGCCGCAGGCGGCTGCGCCTTCGACGGTGCAAAGATCGCGCTGCAGCCTTTTACCGACGTCGCCCATCTGGTGCACGGTCCGATCGCCTGTGAGGGGAACTCCTGGGACAACCGCGGTGCGTCTTCCTCTGATGCCAGCATCTGGCGCACCGGCTTCACCACTGACATGAGCGAAACCGACATCGTATTTGGGGGCGAGAAGCGTCTCTACAAGGCAATCAAGGAGATCATCAACAAGTACGATCCGCCGGCCATCTTCGTTTATCAGACCTGCGTCCCCGCCATGATCGGCGACGACATCAATGCGGTCTGCAAGGCGGCTTCGCAAAAGCTCGGCAAACCGATCATTCCCGTAAATTCGCCGGGCTTCGTCGGCCCCAAGAACCTCGGCAATAAGCTCGCCGGCGAGGCCTTGCTCGAGCATGTCATCGGCACGCAAGAGCCGGACTACACCACGCCCTACGACATCAACCTGATCGGGGAATACAACCTGTCCGGCGAGCTCTGGCAGGTTAAGCCGCTGCTTGACGAGCTCGGCATCCGCATCCTCTCCTGCATCTCCGGCGATGGCAAATATCGCGAAGTTGCCTCTTCGCACCGGGCGCGCGCTGCCATGCTGGTATGTTCGAAGGCGATGATCAACGTTGCGCGCAAGATGGAGGAGCGCTACGGCATTCCGTTCTTCGAGGGATCGTTCTACGGCATCCAGGATTCCAGCGGTTCGCTGCGCGAGATCGCGCGGCTGTTGGTCGAACGCGGCGCGCCTTCCGAACTGATCGGGCGCACCGAGACGGTGATCGCGCGGGAGGAGGCGCGCGCCTGGGCCGCGATCGAGCCGTACAAGCCGCGCTTTGCCGGGAAGAGGGCGTTACTGATCACCGGCGGTGTCAAGTCCTGGTCCGTGGTGGCTGCGCTGCAGGAGGCGGGGCTCGAGCTGGTCGGCACCAGCGTCAAGAAATCCACCAAGCAGGACAAGGAGCGCATCAAGGAGCTGATGGGGCAGGATGCCCATATGATTGAGGACATGACGCCGCGCGAGATATACAAAATGCTGACCGACGCGAAAGCGGACATCATGCTCTCGGGTGGCAAATCGCAATTTGTTGCGCTCAAGGCAGCGATGCCCTGGCTCGACATTAACCAGGAGCGCTGCCACGCCTACATGGGCTATATCGGTATGGTGAAGCTGGTCGAGGAGATCGACAAGGCGCTGTTCAACCCGATTTGGGAGCAGCTGCGTCGACCGGTGCCGTGGGACAAGGTGGCCAAGAACCGGCAGACCGAGACGATCACGAAGATGCGTGGGCGGGCTGCCGAGATCGCCGCCGATCCGCAGACGATGCGGCGCGCGAAAAAGGTTTGCTTCTGTAAGGAAGTCGATCTCGGCACCATCGAGGATGCGATCCGCTCGCATGGCCTGACCAGCGTCGAGGCAGTCCGCCAGCACACCGACGCGTTCGGTGGCTGCTGCAAGAGGCGCATCGAGGACGTCCTAGCCACCATGCCGGTTTCCTCGCCGCCTGCCATGCTGCGGGCCGCGGAATAGGACAAGTCATGGCCATTGTTACCACGCCGACGAAGGCGTGCGCGGTCAACCCGCTCAAGATCAGTCAGCCGATCGGCGGCGCATTCGCCTTCATGGGCCTGCGTGGGGCGATGCCGCTTTTGCACGGCTCGCAAGGTTGCACGTCGTTTGGGCTCACGCTGTTCGTGCGGCATTTCAAGGAGGCGGTGCCGCTGCAGACGACTGCGATGAGCGAGGTGGCGACCGTGCTCGGCGGTTATGAAAATGTCGAGCAGGCTATCCTCAACATCTATAATCGCGCCAAGCCGGAGATCATCGGGATCTGCTCGACCGGGGTCACCGAAACCAATGGCGATGATGTCGACGCCTACATCAAATTGATCCGCGAGCAACATCCGCAGCTCGCCAATTTTCCTTTGATCTTTGTCTCGACGCCTGATTTCAAGGATGCCTTCCAGGACGGCTGGGAAAAGACGGTGGCACGCCTCGTCGAGGTGCTGACGGAGGCGCTGCCGGCCGAGGCAGAGCGTGATCCCGCGCGGGTGAATGTTCTCCCCGGATGTCATCTGACGCCGGGTGACCTCGACGAACTGAGAACCATCCTGGAGGATTTCGGTCTGAAGCCATCCTTCCTGCCTGATCTTGCGGGATCGCTGGACGGGCATATCCCGGACGAATTTACGCCGACGAGCATTGGCGGCATCGGGGTTGACGAAGTCGCGAGCATGGGCCGGTCCAGCTGGACCATTGCGATTGGTGCGCAGATGCGACGGGCGGCAGAAGCCATGCAGGCCAAGACCGGGGTGCCGTTTCGCCTGTTCGAGCGGCTCTGCGGCCTCACCCCCAACGATGAATTCATTGCTTTCCTGAGCGAGATCAGCGGCCGCCCTGTGCCAGCAAAATATCGCCGCCAGCGCGGGCAGCTGGCAGACGCGATGCTGGACGCGCATTTCCATATCGGCGGCCGCAAGCTTGCGATAGGTGCCGAGCCAGACCTCTTGTTCGACCTATCCAGCATGCTGCACGAGATGGGTGCGCAGGTCACCGCGGCCGTGACAACCACGCAGTCCCCGGTGCTGGAGCGGATCGAGACCAAGGAGGTGCTCATCGGCGATCTTGAGGATCTGGAAGAGCTCGCTAGGACGAGGGGGTGCGATCTGCTGATTACGCATTCGCATGGCCGCCAAGCGGCGGCGCGGCTGAAGATTCCATTTTACCGCGCGGGATTTCCGATGTTCGATCGGATCGGCGCGGGACACCAGCTATCCGTCGGCTATCGCGGCACGCGCGATCTGATCTTCAAAATCGCCAATCTCGTGATCGCCGACCGCGAGGAAAATCACCGGCCGACGCCCGACAGCTGGCGTAGCTGGAGTCAGCCCTTTAGGCCGGGCGGCCTCAGCGTCATCGAGGCAGCAGAGAGGTCGATTGCATGAAGGTCGCATTCGCTACCCAGGACTTGAGGCGCGTCGATGCGCATTTTGGCTGGGCCAAGAACATCGCCATCTATGATGTTGGGCCGGGCGGGCACGTATTCCTGAAGGCGGTCCAGTTCGACGGCGATTTCAAGGAGGACGGCAACGAGGACAAGCTCGCGCCCAAGATCGAGGCGATCAAGGATTGCGCCATCCTCTATGTCGCTGCTATCGGCGGCTCCGGTGCCGCCCGCGTGGTGGCCAACAATATACATCCCATTAAGGTGGGTCAGCCCGAGAACATCCTCGCCCTCGTCGAGAAGCTCGAGCGAGTGCTCAAGGGTACGCCGCCGCCCTGGCTGCGCAAGGCGCTGGCAAAAGACCAGCAGCGCACGCTCGATTTCGAAGAATGAGGACGGCCATGACTGCAGCTGCAGATATCGTGCAACCAGAGAACACGCTCGATGCGCCATTCGTGAGAGAACTGGTTAAGAGTTGGCGCGCCCAGGACATTTATGGCGCCTGGGACGGCAAGAGCGATCTCGATCTGCTCGAACCGTATATTCTGGATAAGGAAAAGCGGCGCGCGCTGCCGATCGTTGGCGATCCAGATCCGGATGTGGTTTGGCGGCTGGAGCTGTTCTTCAATGCGGTCGCGCTCTCGATCGAGAAAGCGACGGGTGTGATGATCCATGCGATGCTAAAGATGCACCATGAAGGCTTTGGTCGCATGGTGTTGATCGGCGGCCGTCTGATCGTGGTGAACAAGCGCCTGCGCGATGTGCATCGCTTCGGCTTCGACAATCTCGCAAAGCTCGCCGCCGAGGGTGACAAATACGTCAAAGGCGGCATCAAGATGATCCGGAAATTTCCCGACGTGGCGAACTATTGAGGGCAGCTCATGAGCGATCTTGAAATCGTAAAAGCAGAAATGAAAAAGCTATCGGCCAAGGCGACGCAGGCCAAGATGGATCTGCACGACCTCTCGGAGGAATTGCCCGTCAACTGGACCTCGATCATGGCGGTGGCGCAGAAGGCGCACGATGCCTTTGCCGAACTCGAGCGCAAGCGCGAGGACCTCAAGGCCCTGGAAAGGGCCTAGTAGCAGTCTGCTGAAAACCCCCTGGCCACGGAGGGAGCTTGATGATTCACTTTTATCATCTCGAACCGGCGGAGACGATCATGCGGGGCAGGTTTACGGATCAAAGCGGCCTCTTTTCGTACATCGCGCCGGATAAGCGTGTGCCAGCGAACCATCCGCTGCGGAAGGTCCGGGAACTTGTCCGGGATGTATTGAGTGATTTGAACCGCAGCCTTGGGAGGCTCTATCCCAACGAGGGACGTCCTTCGATCCCTCCAGAGCGATTGCTGAGCGCCTTGCTGCTGCAAGTGTGCATCCGCTCGGAACGCCAGTTGATGGAGCAACTGGACTACAATCTTTTGTATCGCTGGTTCGTGGGACTGTCGCCGGACG
>NZ_PSRR01000226.1 GCF_004296405.1 Bradyrhizobium sp. Leo170 | reverse complement strand
CCATCAAGCATCCCGCCCGTGGTGGTGGGCACGCTTCGCTCTGCCCACCCTACGCATCTGCCCGGCGGCATCGATGGAGAGCCTGTTGGCCCAAAACATCTACGACGATCCTGTCTTTTTTGCCGGTTACACCACTTTGCCGCGGTCCGTGCGCGGGCCTGACGGCGCGCCAGAATGGCCGGCGGTCCGCGCGCAACTCCCCGATCTGGCCGGCAAGCGCGTCCTCGATCTCGGCTGTGGCTTCGGCTGGTTTGCGAGATGGGCCCGCGCGCAGGGAGCTGCGCATGTGCTTGGTCTCGATCTCTCCGAGAACATGATCGGCCGCGCGAGGCTGGCTACCCATGATGCCGGCATCGAATACAGGATCGCCGATCTCGAACGGGTCGAGTTTCCGCCGTCCTCGGTCGACCTTGCCTATAGTTCGCTGGCCCTACATTACATTGAGGATTTCGAGAGGCTCGTGCGCAGCGTCTATCATGCGTTGGGGCCGGGCGGGCGTTTCGTCTTCACCATAGAGCATCCAATCTATATGGCTTCGAGTAACCCGGGCTGGCGCACCGATCAGGAGGGGCGCAAGACGTGGCCAGTCGATGCATACGCGCTTGAGGGGCCACGCAAGACGAACTGGTTTGCGGATGGCGTGATCAAGTATCATCGCAGGATCGGAACGACACTGAATATGCTGATCGGCGTCGGATTTGAGGTCCGGCACGTCGAGGAATTTGCTCCGACACCCGATCAGATTGCCGCAATGCGCGATCTTGCTGAGGAGCTGGAGCGGCCAATGATGTTGATTGTCACGGCCCAGCGGCAGGCCCGCTGAGATCTACTCCGCCGCGACCATCTGTTGGGTCCGCCACTGTCCGAGCAAGGCGCGGAGTGACGCCGGTTTCACCGGCTTGTTGAGCACGGCGATGTTTTCCTCGCGTGCGGCGGCGCGGACATGGGGGCTGCGGTCGGCGGTGATGAGGATCGCGGGCAGCCCCTCGCCGAGGCGGCGGCGGATGTCGCGGATCGCGGCGACGCCGTTGCCGCGGTCGAGATGGTAGTCGACCAGAAGGCCGGTGACGCGCCCGCCCGCGGCCTCGATCGCACCGATCGCGCTTTCGGGATCGGCGACCGCAATCACCTCGGCGCCCCAGGCGGTCAAGAGCGTCTTCATGCCATCGAGGATCGTCAGGTCATTCTCGATGCAGACGATCAGCGCGCCGCTGATCGGGGTCTTGGCGAGCGGCGTTGCGCTGGTCACGGGACCCGTATGGTTGATGGCTTTTGCGACCGGCACGGTCACCGAGAACACCGAGCCGCCGCCCGTATTGGCATCGAGCGCAATGCCATGGTTGAGCACGCGCGCCAGCCGCTCGACGATCGACAGCCCCAGCCCCAGGCCGCGCGCGATCCGCGCGCCCTGTTCGAGGCGGTGGAACTCCTTGAAGATCTCGCCGCGCTTGAGCACGGGAATGCCGACGCCGGTGTCGTAGACGCAGATCTTGAGCGACTTCCCGCGACGCCGGCAGCCCACCAGCACGCGCCCGCGCGGCGTATATTTGATCGCGTTGGAGATGAAGTTCTGCAATAGCCGCCTGAGCAGCGAACGGTCGGACTCGACCGCCAGCGAACAGGGCACGAAGGCCAGCTCCAGCCCCTTGGCACGCGCGATCGGCGCAAACTCGATTTCGAGCGAACGCATGAGATCGCCGATCTTGAAGCGGCTGATCGACGGCGTCATGGCACCGGCATCGAGCCGCGAAATGTCGAGCAGCGCGCCGAGAATCTCCTCGATCGCTTCCAGGGAGTCGTCGATATTCTCGACCAGGCGGGAATCCTCGCCGCCCTGCTGGCGCTCCACCATGCTCGTGACGTAAAGCCGCGCCGCGTTCAAGGGCTGCAGGATGTCATGGCTGGCGGCGGCGAGAAATCGCGTCTTGGAAATGTTGGCATCCTCGGCGGCGCTCTTGGCCAGCGCCAGCTCGGAATTGAGGCGGGTGAGTTCCTCGGTGCGGTCGCGCACGCGCTTTTCCAGCGTCGCATTGGCGCGCTCCAGCGCCTCGGCCGCCTCGAAGCTCGGCGTCACGTCGGAGAAGGTGATGACGAAGCCGCCGCCGGGCATCCGGTTGGTGCGGACCTCGATCACCATGTGGCGGTCGGGCAGCCGCTCCAGGTAAGGCTCGCCCTCGGTGGTGTAGGCGGCGAGCCGCTTCTCCAGCATGATCTGGGCGTCTCCGGAGCCTGACGGATTGACCGCGCCCATGAACTCCAGGATTTCCGACAAGGGGATGCCGAGTTGAACCAGATGCGCCGGCAATGCCAGGATCTCGGCGAATTGGCGGTTCGAACAGATCAGTTGCAGATCGGCGTCGAACACCGCAATGCCCTGGCGCACATGATTGAGCGCGGTCTGCAGGATCTCGCGGTTGAAATGCAGCGCCGCATGGGAATCGTCGAGCAGCTTCAGCGCAGCCTTCGCCGAAACCGTGCGCTTGCGGAGCAGCAGCGACATCACGAGCCGCGAGGAGGCGGCGCCGATCGAGGACGCGATCAGGCGCTCGGCATGCTGCAGCAATTCGAGGCCGGCGGGCGCCGACGCGTCGGGCCTGCCGCCACGTTCGGTCGCAAACGCCTCGAAGGCGAGGCCGGCGCGCTCGGGCCCGAGATATTGCGCCACCGTGCTCTGGATGTCCTGCACCGTCACCGTGGTGCGCCAGCGCCGGAAACTCGGCGCGATCGGCGTGAAGGTGTGGGGCACGAACAGGTCGGCCTGCAGGCGTTCGATCGAGGTCGGCTCGCGCGCCAGCGAGAACACGAGGTAGGTGAAGATGTTCAGCGACAGGCTCCACAGCACCCCGTGCAGCAGCGGCGGCAGGTCGGTGCCGAGCAACGCCTGCGGCCGCAGCGCCTCGATGCCGAAGGGGCCGTGCTGCAGCAGCATCAGCCCCGTGGTGCTGCTCTCCAGGAAGCTCGGCAGAAACAGCGTGTAGATCCACAGGGCAAAGCCGACCACCATGCCGGCGATAGCACCGCGCGCGGTCGCCTGCCGCCACAAGAGCCCACCGAAGAAGGCGGGCGCAAGCTGCGTGATCGCCGCGAACGACAACAGCCCGATCGCGGCAAGCTGGGTATTGCCGAGCGCGCGATAATAGAAATAGGCCATCACCATGATGCCGAAGATCGCAAAGCGGCGCACGCTCAGCAGGAAGTCGCTGAAATCCTTCTGCCCGGCGAGCGCTTCGCGGCTTCGCTGCAACACCATCGGCAGCACGATGTCGTTGGAGACCATGATCGACAGCGCCACGCATTCCACGATCACCATCGCGGTGCCCGCCGACAACCCGCCGATGAAGACGGCGACGCTGAGCAGCGACGCGTTGGCCTCCATCGGCAGCGCCAGCACATACATGTCACTGTCGACGGCGCCGAACGGGAAGGTCACGAGCCCCGCGATCGCGATCGGGATCACGAACAGGTTGATCGCGACGAGATAGAGCGGAAACAGCCAGCGCGCGCGCCCGACCTCCTCCTGGCCTGAATTCTCGACCACGCTGACATGGAACTGGCGCGGCAAAAGCATGATCGCGCAGAACGACAACAGCGTCATGGTCAGGAAATTGCCGACCGACGGCACATATTCGATCGCGCGCACCGCTTCCGGCGTCTTCATCGCGCGCTCGATCAGTTCGGTCGGTGAGAACATCCAGAAGGTGACGAAGATGCCCGCGGCGAGGAACGCCACCAGCTTGACGATGGATTCGGTCGCGACCGCCAGCATCAGGCCGTGCTGATGCTCGGTGGCATCAGCCTGCCGGGTGCCGAAGAGCACCGCGAATACGGCCATCGCCAGCATCACCACCAGCGCGATGTCGCCGAGGATGGGGACCGAGGAAAACGCCCTGTCCTCGGTCAGGATCGTTTCCAGCGAGGAGGCGATCGCCTTGAGCTGGAGCGCGATATAGGGCACCGAGCCGATGATCGCGATCAGCGCCACGGTGGCGGCCACCGCCTGGCTCTTGCCGTAGCGCGCGGCGATGAAGTCGGCGATCGACGTGATGTTCTGCGACTTGGCAAGCCCGATCACGCGGCGGAGCAGCGGCGTGCACAAGCCGATCATCAGGACCGGGCCGACATAGATCGCAAGGAAGTCGACGCTGGTGCGGGTCGCAAATCCGACCGAGCCGAAGAAGGTCCAGGAGGTGCAGTAGATCGCGAGCGACAGCGGGTAGATCACCATGCCCGCGCGACCGCGCTTCGTCGGCAGCGAACGATCGCCGCGGCTGGCGACAAAGAACAGGAACCCGATATAGCCGAACGCGGCGGCGATGACGCCCCAGTCGTGCAGCATCGCTGCTCATCTCCCTTCCCGGCCTCAGAGCGGGCCGTGAAGGGGCAGTATAACGGCATCGCACGGGCGGCGCACCGTACGATACCGTTCCAATTCCTGATGTCGCGTCGTTAGGGTTATTCTGCCGCCATCGACCGCTTGCGGAGCGGCAGCCCAAGCCGCTCCCAGACCTGCAGCAGGGCCTCGGCGAGGCCGTCCATCAGGCCGTCGTCGTGATAGGGGGATGGCGTGATCCGCAGCCGCTCGGTACCCTTGGGGACGGTCGGATAGTTGATCGGCTGGATATAGATGCCGTGTTCCTCGAGCAGGATGTCGGTCGCGCGCTTGCACTTTTCGGGGTCGCCGACGAACAGCGGCACGATATGGGTGTCGCTCGACTTCACGGGCAGGCCGGCCGCGTTCAGGATCGCCTTGAGGCGGGCGGCGCGTTCCTGGTGGCGCTCGCGCTCCCAGCTCGAGGTCTTGAGGTGGCGGATCGCAGCGGTCGCGGCCGAGCAGATCGCCGGCGGCAGCGCGGTCGTGAAGATGAAGCCCGGCGCGTAGGAACGCACGGCATCGATGATCTCGGCCTTGGCGGCGATATAGCCGCCGAGGCAGCCGAACGCCTTCGCCAGCGTGCCTTCGAGCACGTCGATACGGTGCATGACGCCGTCGCGCTCGGCGATGCCGCCGCCGCGCGGCCCGTACATGCCGACCGCATGGACCTCATCGACATAGGTCATGGCGCCATAGCGCTCGGCGAGGTCGCAGATCTGCTCGAGCGGCGCGACGTCGCCGTCCATTGAATAGAGGCTTTCGCAGGCGATCAGCTTCGGCCGGTCGGGACCGGCCTCGCGCAACAGCTCCTCCAGATGCGCGAGGTCGCTGTGGCGGAAAACTTTCCGCTCGCAGCCGCCCTGGCGGATGCCTTCGATCATCGAATTGTGGTTCAGCGCGTCCGACAGGATCAGGCAGTTCGGGATCAGCTTTGCGATCGTCGCGATGCCGGTCTGGTTCGAGACATAGCCGGAGGTGAACAGGAGCGATGCTTCCTTGCCGTGGAGGTCGGCGAGTTCGGCTTCGAGCTGCACCAGCGGATGATGGGTGCCGGCGATATTGCGGGTGCCTCCGGCGCCGGTGCCGACGCGAGTCGCGGTCTCGACCATGGCGCCGACGACCTTGGGATGCTGGCCCATGCCGAGATAGTCGTTGGAGCACCAGATCACGACATTGCGCTGGCCCTTCGGCGAGTGCCAGATCGCGTGCGGGAAGCGGCCCGCGATCCGCTCGAGGTCGGCAAATACGCGGTAGCGCCGTTCGTCATGGAGGCGGTTAAGGGCGGCGCTGAAAAACTGGCTGTAATCCATCGGCAAACCTGGAGCAGGACCCGGCCGGGGCGGCCACCTCTTCTTAGAGCTTTTCAATCTCTAATGTCTATCCGCTATCCCATGTTTGGGCATGCACCAGACATTGGACAGATTGTCCATGGAAGCGCGGCAAATGTTGATGTGGATCAACGACCTAGACCGGCCGCTGGAATGCGCGCCAATAGCTTCGCGGGCCGCATCGTTACGCAATCGCACGATGCCCGTAATTGTCCGGATCAGCCGAACCGGAGCGTAGCGTCAGGTGGTGCGGAAGCGAAGGACGCCGTCGATTGCCTCGGCCGTCAGCCGGCCCTCGACCAGCATGTAGTTGACGTGGGCGATCAGTTCGCCGGCGGCGAATCCCATCTGGTGCGCATCCAGCACGTGCTTGTGGAACACGACCGGCACCAGCTCCTTGGAGGTCTTGGCGGTCTCCCGGCAGGCCTCGGCGATCAGCCCGCAGCGCTCCTCGTGATGGTCGGCGAGCTGCTTGATCCGTGTCTTCAGGCCGTAGAACGGCACGCCATGGCCGGGCAGCACCAGCGCGTCATAGGGCAGCGTCGTGGTGAGGCTCGCCAGCGAGGCCAGATATTCGCCGAGCGAATTCTGTTCGGGCTCGACGGCCCAGACACTGACATTGGGCGAGATCTTGCTCAGCACCTGGTCGGCGGAGAGGAACAGCTTGTCGGCGGCGCAATACAGCATCACCTGGTCGAGCGCATGTCCGCCGCCCGTGATGACCTTGAAGCGCCGCGTGCCGATGACGACCTCGTCGCCATGGGTCAGCCGGCGGTAGGACGCCGGCAGCACCGAGACCCGCTTCAGATAATCCTGGCCGCGGCCGAGCAGCTTGTCGGTCAGGTCCTCGTCCATGCCATGACGGCGGAAGAACAGACGTTGCGCGGTCAATCGTTCGGCGGTGCCGCGGTTCTGGTGATAGACCGACTGCAGGTATTCGACCTGCGACATGTACAGTGGGCAGCCGAACCGCTCGATGATCCACCCGGCGAGCCCGACATGATCGGGATGCGAATGGGTCACGATCAGCCGCGTGATGGTCACGCCCTTGAGCGGGCCTTCGAACAGCGTGGTCCAGGCTGCGATCGATTCCTCGTTGCCGAAGCCGGAATCGATCATGGTCCATCCGTCGCCGTTGGCGAGCAGGTAGATGTTCACGTGGTTGAGGCGGAACGGCAGTTTCAGCCGCGCCCAGAGCACGCCCGGCATCACTTCCACGACCTGGTCCGGGCCGGGGTGATTTTCGAAGGGGTATCGCAGTGCCTCCGCCGAGGACTGCACGCTGTCTGTTTTCGAATGCATCGCCTACCGGCTTAGCGGTACCGGCCGCCCGGCGCTAGCTCAAAAAAGCAGATGCCGGTTCGGATAATGGGCATGAATATCCCGTAGCCCGGATGAAGCGAAGCGCAATCCGGGATTGGTGATCCGGGGCGAGACGGCCCCGGATTACGCTTCGCTCCATCCGGGCTACAGTTGTTCCCGGGGTGGCGGCGGTTCCTTACGCCGCGCGGATATTCGACAGGAACGCGTCGATTCCGGCGCGCAGCACCTCGGCCTCCCGGCGCAATTCGCTGGAGGCGTTCAGCACCTCGCCGGCGGCGGTGCCGGCTTCCGCCGAGGCGCTGCTGACGCCGACGATATTGCTTGAGACCTCGCTGGTGCCGCCGGCCGCGTGCTGGATGTTGCGGGCGATCTCGCGCGTCGCCGCGCCCTGTTCCTCGACCGCGGCGGCGATCGCGGTGGTGACGTCGTTGATCTCGCCGATCGTATTGCTGATGTTGCGGATCGCGGAAACCGCCGTCGTCGTCACCTCCTGCATGCTGACGATCTGCTGGCGGATCTCGTCGGTCGCCTTGGCGGTCTGGTTGGCGAGGCTCTTCACCTCGGAGGCGACCACGGCAAAGCCGCGGCCGGCTTCGCCGGCGCGCGCCGCCTCGATGGTGGCGTTGAGCGCGAGCAGGTTGGTCTGCGAGGCGATGGTCTGGATCAGGTCGACCACCACGCTGATGCGCCCGGCGTTCTCGGCAAGGCCCTGCATGGTGACGTCGGTCTGGCCGGCTTCGTCCACCGCCTTGCGGGCGATCTCGGCCGAGGTCACGACCTGGCGGCCGATCTCGGCGATCGAGGAAGAGAGCTCCTCGGTGCCCGCGGACACCGTCTGCACGTTGACCGAGGTCTCCTCGGCCGCGGAGGCGACCGTGTTCGCCAGCGCGCTGGACTGGTCGGCGGTCGCCGACATGCTCTGCGCCGTCGACTGCATCGAACTGGCGGCGTTCTGCAGGCTGTCGAGGGCGCTGCGGACGGTGGATTCGAATTCGACGATGCGGGCTTCCATGCGCGAGGCGCGCTCAGCCTTGGCGATGCGGTCCTTGTCCTGTTCGGCCGAGAGCGCGCGGCCCTCGATCATGCTTTCGCGGAACACCGTCAGCGCGTTGCCCATCGCGGCGATCTCGTCGTCCTGGCGGCTCTGATGGATCTCGGTGTCGAGATCGCCGGCCGACAGCCGCTGCATCGAGTCCTGCAGGCCCTTGAGCCGCTTGAGGATGTTGCGGCCGACATAGAGCCAGACGAACAGGATCGAGCCGATCAGGGTGCCGATGCCGAGCGCGAGCATCACCATGGTCGCAAACGAAATCTCTTGTTGCGCCTGGCTGGTGGACGCATCGGTCGCCTTCCGCACGCCGTCGACGAGCTGCTGCACGCTGATGCCGAGGCCAATATTGAGCTTGCGGGTCTCCTCCAGGATGGTCTCGCCGAAATCGGTGGCGTCCAATTCCTTCTGGCGGACCTTGAACACGCCGGTCTTGCCCTGGCCGAGCGTCTGCAGCTTTGCGGCGGCATCGGCCAGCGCCTTGGTGCCGGAATTCTTCGGCAGCATCTCCAGATTGGAAATCGTCTGCGAGAGCACCCGCTTGAAATCCTTCTCGATCGCTTCCAGCGTGTCGCTGTTGGTCGCCGACAGCGCTGCGGCCATGTTGGAGGCCATCAGGTTGCCGCTGGCGATCACATCGCCGAGCTGCTCGACGACGCGTGCGGCGCTGCTTGCGTCGTCGGACGACGGCTCGGCCGCGCCGAGGATGGCATGGAGCTGGCTCTGCGCGTCCATCATCGCCGGCGCCGAGGCCGCGACGAACTCGGCTTGCACCTTGCGCAGCGTTTCATACTGCTTGTCGTGCAACGCCGCCGTTTCCAGCCGCTCGCGCGCGGCCGAGCCGAGGCTCTGGATCACGTCGTCGATGTTCTTGACCGTCTCGGTCAGCGCTTTCCCGATCGCCTTGTCGGCGCCGAGCTTGATGATCTCGTCGAGCTTCTGCAGCGCCTGCTTCTGCGTTTCCTTCATCTTGGCAGAGCGCTCGTTCAGCGCCTCCTCGGTGCGCGAGGCGAGCAGCGCCGGACCCTGGCTCGCCAGGCTCGCGCTTTGCGCCGACAATTGCAGGCTGGCGGCAAGCCGCGGGATGTCGCGGCCGGAGAGGTCGCCCATGGTCTTGCCGAGCTGTTCGAACACCATGGCAGCGCCCGCGCTGATCACGATCGCCATGGCGGCGATGACGGCGAACGCCGCGAACAGGCTGCCCCTGACGCCCCATCGCGGGCGGCGGATGCCTTTAAGTTTCAATTTACCGAAGCGGAATCGTAACGCCATCTACCTGCCCCCGCAGTCACTGTCCTTGAGCTTGAATCCTCGCGCGGCAGTATCGCGATGGCGGGTTAACAAAATCGGGAACCCGAATGTGCGGCGGTGCAATTTTTGCCGCGCATGGCGGCGTTGAAGTAGCTTTGTACCGCACGTCGGAATTGATCACGCAGTGCTTGCAGGAAACCCGCGCCTACAACCTCTCGAGAATCAAAAAAAGGCCGGCGAGATGCCGGCCTTTTTCAGATCTCTTGTTCAGATCTCTTGTTCAGATTTCTTGGATCGCGGTCAGTAGCCCGTTGCCACCGGCCCGCCGAAACTGCCGAAATTGAAGCGGTAGTTGATGCCGGCTTTCACGGTGTGCTCGTCATTGTGGAAGCTGCCTAACGGCACCAGCGGGGCCGGCGCGACGAAGCGGCTGTCGCCGAAATCGTAGAATTGATATTCGGCCTTGGCCGACCAGTTCGGCGCGAACATGTATTCGATGCCGCCGCCGACGGTAAAGCCGTTGCGGTGGCGGTCGCTTAGCGCGAATCCGACCGGGACGCCGCCGAACCTCAGCGTCTCATTGTTGTCGGAGTAAGCGTAGCCGCCCTTCGCGTAGATCAGGCCCGGGCCCCAGGTCCAGCCGACGCGGCCGGTGATCGAGCCGATCCCGCGCTGGTCGTTGTTGTAGACGAAGCCGCCGGGGAACGCCGCGCTGACCTGGTCGCCTCCGAGCCAGGAATACTGACCTTCGACGCCGACCAGAAAGTTCGGGTGGAATTGCCAGTCACCGCCCACCTGGACGCCACCGAGGAAGCGGGTTTTGCGGTCGCTGAGCGCGAAGCCATTAAAGTTGTCGCTGCTGGTGAAGGCGCCGCCGATATGGCCGCCGACATAGAAGCCGGTCCAGTTGTAGATCGGCGCGGCGTAAACCGGCGCCGGGGCTTTGCTGTAGTAAGGGCGGGCGCCGAGATCGGCGCCAAATGCCGGCGCGGCTGCGGCGAACGCCATGAGGGCAACGGTTGCGAGCAGGATCTTCTTCATTTCCAGTCCTCGAAAATACAAACGAGACGCTGCGCGCAGCGCCCCCTGGGGCGAGTAAAGACCGCATTTGAATAAAATGATGTCAGCGGGGGACGATCGCGGTCGATAATCCAACCTATTGGCCGGTAATTGTTTTTTGTGCTTAACGGCGGCTTAAGGAAGGGTGAAGGAAGGCTTAATTTGCGCTTGGGTGCGCAAGCTTTGCGGAAGCCATTCCTAACCGGGCAAGACTTGCTTAACCAAGCCGGCGCCGGACGTCCTCGCGCATCTGTTCGCGGAATTGAGCCTTGCGCGCCGGCCGTTCCTTCTCCGGGACGTCATAGCGGTCGAACACGTTGAACTTCTCGAGGATCGGATAGTGCTCGCTGGCCATCGCCAGCACGCGTAGGAGATCGGCGACTTGCGCGCTCGGTCCCGTCACCTCCCAGCGGCGGACGGTGTTGGCGCCCTCGGGCTCCTTCAGTCCGCACAGCTTCGCCATGTCGGCCGCCGTGAGTGGCCGGCCAATAGCCTCGCCGAGATGCTCGCGGAGCTTTTTCAGCTCTGGGCCGGTCATCGATACCTCGTTCGGACCGGAACATGATCCGGAAAAGTAGGCGCCAGCTTTCGAAGCGTCTGCGGGAATATCATGCTCACACAAAAGATAGAGCGGAATGACGGTTCATCACGCTTTAGTGGCGCTCCATTCGGATGGTTTGTGAACCAGATCACATAGCCCATCGCGGAAGCAAGTTATACCGCACGCCGATTCCTGATGAGGAGGAGATCATGCGCAGCTTGATTGAAAGCCTCACACCCGACGCTTGCCGAATCGACTGGAAATTGATCGGCGCCATGTTCGCGTTTTATATGGCAGTGGTGGTGATCACAGCCGGTCTGCTGATGACCCATCGATCTACGAAAGGCTCGGCTTACGAGCTGTCGCTGGCTGCGGTCGCTTGCGTGTCCTGTGCGCTTGCGGCCGATTGATCGAACTGGATCATGATCCGATCAGACGGAATCGGGTCATGGTCTCCGCGCAGACGCTTTGCGCTCGTCGCGAGGGAGAGGTTTCCACTTCCGTATCATGTTCAAGAGCGTTTTCGAGCGAAGCGGACACCGCTTCGCGTGAAGAAAACGCGTCAAAACAAGAATCTAGGCTTCCGAATGATGCTCGATCACGTCCGGGGGCGTGGCGACCATCAATAATCGCGCCGGTCCAAGCCCGGCATTGCGGCCCATATGCGGCCGGTCGCCGAACAGATGGACGCAATCGCCCTGGTCGAGCACGAAGCGTTCCTCGCCGATCTGAAATTCGATCCTGCCCTCGAGCACGTAGAGGATTTCCTCGCCCTCATGGGAAAGCAGCTTGATGTCGAGGTCCGAGGTGACCGGAAAATCGAGCACGAAGGCGCTCAGCTTGGGGTCTGCGAGGTCGCCCGAGAGCCAGTGATAGTCATAGCCGTTGGCGGAGTGCGGCGGAGAAGTCTCGCGCTGGCGGCGGCGCGAGATCGTGTAATATTTGGGCGCCTGGACGTCGCCGGAATCCTCGAACAGGTCACGCAGCGGAATGTTCAGCCGGGTCGCGATCAGGATCACATTGGCAATCGACATCGCGGCCTCGCCGCGCTCCACCCGCGAGAGATAGGCCGCCGAGAGGCCGGTATCGTTGCCGAGCGCCTGCAGCGTGAGCTTCCGATCCGTGCGCGCTTTACGGATTCGCGCTCCAAGTTGCCGGGCGATCAGCCGTGCCTGATCCATGGCCCCTCCCGAAAGCTATCGTGATGGCTTACCGGGACCTGCTCTAGAGGTGATTTGCATCGGGCGCAAGATCAGCGGTAAATACGGCGCAAGCTCCGGCTTGCGCCGTATCATAATGTGCAAGTCACTTCCTGATCAGCGGGCACGCGCTCGCTTCCAAGGGCGGAAATACCTTGTCGGCCGGCAAGGTGGCCAGGATCTTGTAATAGTCCCACCGCTCCTTGGATTCCTGGGGCTGCTTCACCTGCATCAGGTACATGTCGTGCATCAGCAGCCCGTCCTCGCGGACCCGGCCATTGTGGGTGAAGATGTCATCCACCGGCAGCTCCTTCATCTTCGCCATCACCGCAATTGCTTCATCGGTACCGGCCGCTTCTATCGCGCGAAGATAATGGCGCACCGCCGAATAGACGCCGGCTTGCGTCATCGTCGGCATGGCCTTGTGCAGCTTGAAGAACTTTTCCGACCAGGCGCGGGTTTCCGGATTGCGGTCCCAGTAGAAGGCCGAGACGAAGCGCAGGCCCTGGGTGCTGGCGAGGCCCATCGCATGGATGTCGGTGATGAAGACGATCGGCGCCACGAAGGTCTTGCTCTTGTTGATGCCGAATTCCGCCGCCTGCTTGATCGCGTTGGCCATGTCGGCGCCGGCGCTCGCCAGCGCCACCACCTTGGCCTTCGAGGATTGCGCCTGCAGCAGATATGAGCTGAGGTCGGCGGTGTTGAGCGGGTGGCGCACCTCGCCTTCGACAGTGCCGCTGCCTTCGGTCACCGCCTTGCGGATATCGTTGGCGAAGGCGTGGCCGAATGCGTAATCGACCGTCAGGAGAAACCAGCTCTTGTCGCCGGCATCGGTCATCGTCCTGGCGAGACTGTAGCCGTTGGAATAGCTGGTGTAGACCCATTGCGCCGAGGTGGCGGTGCAGGCCTTGCCGGTGAAATCGGAAGAGGCCGCCATGATGATGGCGATCTTGTTCTTGTCCTTCGCCAGGGCCTGCACGGCAAAGCCGACCGACGAGTTCGAGAAGTCGGCGACCATGTCGACGCCATCCCGGTCGAACCATTCGCGCGCCTTTGCTGCGCCGATGTCGGCCTTGTTTTGGTGATCGGCGGAGACGAGCTCGATTTTCTTGCCGAGGATAGTGCCGCCGAATTCCTCGATCGCCATTTTCGCCGCAACCACCGAGCCCGGACCGGCCAGATCCGCATAGAGCCCGGACTGGTCGTTCATGATGCCGATCTTGACGAAGTCGTCCGAGACGACCGGGTCGGCGGCCCGGCCCTGCTGCATGGCCAGGACCAGGCCGATCGGCACGACTGCAAGCCTGAGGAATTTCGTCAGTGACGGCATCTTGCTTCTCCTTTGGATTCGCTGGGCGGGGAACGGCGTTTGCGCGATCTCGCCGCACAATTTTTGCATATCATGCACTTCAGTGTAGGATTAAATTATCGGCATTTGCCGATTACGAAATAGTCTGGACGTAATTTGCATGATATGCAAAATTCTCAACGCAGCTAGGCCGGCCCCTCGCGCCGAAAAAGCTGAGAGAAACAGGAGTAGGGGATGTCGGACGCCGTCCTGATGTCGTTGGCTGACGTGCACAGGTCAGCCAAGGCCGCGCTGCTTGCGCAAGGATTTAGTGCATCACATGCAAATGCGATTGCGAACACCGTGACCATGGCCGAGCGGGACGAATGCCGCCATCACGGCTTGTTCCGGCTGCCCTTCTATATGAACGGGCTGCACTCAGGTCAGGCGTCGCCGGACGCCGAGCCTGAACTGTCGGTACTTGCGCCTGCTGTGATCAAGGTCGATGCGAAATACGGTTTCTCGCCGCTGGCACTGGAGCGCGGCGCGGAGCCGCTCGCCGCGCTCGCCAAGAAGATGGGGATCGCGGCGATGGCGGTGAACAACGCGCTCAACGTCGCCGCGCTTTGGCCGGAGGTCGAGCGGCTGGCGGAGCACGGCCTGGTCGGCTTCGCCTTTGTCGCCGCCAGTCCCTATGTCGCGCCGGCCGGCGGCACAAAGCCGCTGTTCGGCACCAACCCCATGGCATTCGCCTGGCCGCGAAACGGCGAGCCTCCGGTCGTGTTTGATCAGGCGTCGAGCGCCAGCGCCCGCGGCGAGATTCAGCTTCGGCTTCGCGACGGCAAGACATTGCCCGACGGCTGGGCCATTGGACCGGACGGCACGCCGACCAGCGATCCGACCCAGGCGCTGGCCGGCGCGCAGCTTCCGTTCGG
>NZ_PSRR01000225.1 GCF_004296405.1 Bradyrhizobium sp. Leo170 | reverse complement strand
CCACCCCATCAACCACAGGGTTCAGAGCAGGTGCGATAAGTCAGCCCATTCGAGGTTGTTTTCTTCAATCAACCGAATCTTCCAATCGCGCCGCCAAGTCTTCAGTTGTTTTTCGCGCGCGATCGCTTCTTGCGGCGATGTATACGTTTCCGTGTAGACGAGGCGCGTTACGCCGTACTTCTTGACGAACTCCGATCCCTATCCGGCGCGATGCAGCGTGAGGCGATTACCCAGGTTGTTGCAGACGCCGACATAAAGCGTGCCGTGGCGGCGGCTGGCGAGAATGTAAACATAATAAATTGTGGCAGCAGTCATGGGATCGGCTCGATTTCGCGACAATCGAACATTTGTGGTTATGGGTCCCGGCCTTCGCCGGGACGACCTAGAGCAACATCAGTTCCACTCTATCCGGTCCACAATGATCACTCGCTCTCAACGAGATCGATTCCTGCATTCCTCAAAGCTGCCATGAGAGCTTCAATATCCTCCGGCTCAACCTCTATTGGGCACAACTCGCTGAGTTGATCGAAGGTGATGAAACCTGTCGGCCGGCCAAGCTCGATTGCTTGGCGGATGATGTCCTGCAACGCCATTTTTCGCGCTCTCGGGAAATTGCGCCTCTACCTAGGGACAAGAACGTATCAGGCTTTCGGACGTCTCGGAACAAATTAAGAACATTTTAGCAAGTATTTGATATCATTCTGATTCGGCGGCATCGCCGACACAACATCTATGGCCTGTCCGTTCCCGCGAGGACTACATGTCCACTATTGCCTTCGATCAATTCGCGCTCACCCGCATCGCCGACTTTGCGCGCTCGCTGTCGCGCCTGCATCAGGCGTCCCGCCGCCAATGGGTCGATGACGACCAGATCGACCGCGAGTTCAACGCGGTCTGCATGTCGATCTGGGGTTACACCATCGACGACATCAGCGACGACTTGTTCTCACCCGCGGATCACGCCTGGCTCGATTCGCTCGACGAAGCGCATGCGCGCATCTTTGCCGCCGAGCAGGGCTATGACCTCGTCGACGACCAGGGCATGCTGACGGACTGGTGGGGCTATTGCTGGATGATCCTCGCTGAAAAGCGCGGACTGCTGACGCCGGAAAACCGTGCCGCAGCGCGTGCGGCGATCGAGGAGAAATATCGCGCCGCGCCGAATGTCATCGGGGTGATCGTCGGGCGGTGAAGTTCGCAATGACGGTAGACTAATTGATCTCCGCCCGCTTCGCCTTCGGCGCGGCTGATTTCGGCACGACGGTGACCGGCGGTGCGCCGTCATGGCTCGTGTCCGGCTGCGGCGCTTCGCCGACCGTTTCGGCCGCGACCGGCGCGACCTTCATCTCGCCGAGCCGGGCACGGAGTTCGGCGGTGAGACCGGGGTAGGACGCGACCGGCGTGAAGTCGGCGCTCTGGTTGTTGCCGACCCGGACGCCGGTATACGCCACCAGGCCATCGGTGGTGGCGACCACGTCGCCGGCGCGAAGTGAGGTATCGAGCGTGAGGTCGACCGGCGCGAGGCCGGCGGGATCGCGGCCGTTGCAGGTGCAGTCTGCGCGCAATGACTTGCGGTAGGCGAAGGCGTTCTCACTGTCGGCATAGCGTTCGCCGGCCGACGAGGTCGCGTAGTCGATGCTGCCACCGTAATAAACCTTGGTGGTAGTCGCCGGACAGAACGCCTGGCAGAGCTGAACCGGTGTCGCGCTGCCGCGCAAGCTCAGCGGGAAATATTTGCCGTCGCAGCTTCTGACGCAAAAGGCCGGGCCGGAACCGGCAACGCGCGGCGCGGGCGCAGCCTGCGGCTGTTGCTGCTGGTTGAGGCCGAACGGATCAAAGAAATTGGGTTGTGGCTGGCCCTGTCGCGACTGCTGCTTCTGCCCGCCGCCGAAGAAGAAATCGAGCAGCCCTTCCGCTGAGACTTGCGCCGGCGCGAGCGTCAGCGAGCCCAGAAGGGTTGCGGCAATAAGTGTCACGTGGCGCCGCACGCGACTATCAGCAAACCCTCTACGCAACGCCAACTCCACCCGACAGAGCCAACAGAGCCGAGACGTCGTCTCCGCGCGATTCACCCTAATGTGGGATGGTAAACGAGCAGTTGATTGCGGAAGAACTATGGAGATGAGCGCAATCTCGCGCGGTGTGCCGATGCGGCAACACTAGAGCGGGATGACTATTCTTCGAATCGTCATCCCGCCCTAGCTTTTTTGAGCATGATCTTTTCGGAAAACCGGTTCCCACTTTTCCGGATCATGCTCTAGCTCTTCAGGAACTCGCCCGCTTTGTACAACGAGCGGAACGGCAGGCCGGCTTCCGCGAACGTTTCTGTTGCGCCTTCCTCGCGGTCGACCATGGTGAAGACCAGCGCGACCTCGCCGCCGGCCTCGCGCACGGCTTCCACCGCCTTCATCGCCGAGCCGCCGGTGGTGGTGACATCCTCGACGATCACGATGCGCTTGCCTTGTAGCGTCTCGCCTTTGGCAAGTCCCTCGACCGCAAGCTTCGCACCATGTTCCTTCGGCTTCTTGCGCACGAAGAAGGCCGCGATCGGATGGCCCTTGATCCAGGAGAGCTGCGCGATCGCGCCCGCGAGCGGCACGGCGCCCATCTCCAACCCACCGACGAAATCGAGATTGTCGTCTTTCAGCGCTTCATAAGTGAGCTCGGCAAGCAATGCGGCGCCCTCGGGATCCAGCATCGTCGGCTTGAGGTTGAAATAGAAATCGCTCTTGCGGCCCGAGGCCAGCGTGATCTCGCCGCGCCCGAAAGAGCGCTTACGGATGATCTCGGCGAGGCGGGCGCGGGCGGCTGATTTGGACAAAGGCGGCTTTCCGGGTCGTTTACGGTGGCGCGCAATCTATCGGCGGTCGTGGCGAGATTCCAGCGCCGAAAGCTCCCCGTCAACAACGCCCCGCGTCGCATGTGGCGCGGATCCATATTCGCAAAGGCTGGTTGTAACGGTGTCCGGTTCCGCGCTAGGGATGCCTCAAACGATTGTGGGGGAAGCGAAAATGACCATCGAGCTGCACACCTGGAACACGCCGAATGGCCGCAAAATCTCGGTTGCGCTGGAGGAGATGGGGCTGCCTTACCAGGTGTTCCCGGTGAACATCACCAAGGGCGAGCAGATGGCGCCGGCCTTCCTCGAAATCAGCCCGAACAACAAGATTCCCGCAATCGTCGACCCGGACGGCCCCGGCGGCAAGCGGGTCAGCGTATTCGAATCGGGCGCGATCCTGCTCTATCTCGGCGAGAAGACCGGAAAGTTCCTACCCAAGCCCTTGATCGAGCGCATCCCCGTCTATGAATGGCTGATGTGGCAGATGGGCGGTTTTGGGCCGATGCCGGGGCAAGTGCACCATTTCATCGCGCTCGAGAACGAGCATGACCGCGCCTATGGCCTGAAGCGCTGTATGACCGAGACGCTTCGCCTCTACGGCGTGCTGAACCGCCGGCTCGAAGGCCGCGACTTCGTCGCCGACGATCTGTCGGTCGCCGATTTCGCCATCCTCGGCTGGGCCTGGCGCCACCCGCGCCACAAGGTCAATCTCGGCGATTTCCCCAATGTCGAGCGCTGGTACAATAAGCTGATGGCTCGTCCAGGCGTGAAGCGCGGCATGGAAGCGAAGCTGGATTAGGTTTCGTCATTGCCGGGCTTGACCCGGCAATCCATCCTCTTCGTAAATTATCCCTTGTCTGCTGCTGCAGACGATGGATGCGCGGGTCAAGCCCGCGCATGACGAGCGAGAAACTCACGCCCGTCGCGCCTCGAACGCCATCTTCATCGCAAGCCCCGCCAGGACGGTGCCCATCAGCCAGCGTTGCAGCAGCAGCCACGCCGGCCGCGTGCCGAGGAACAGCGTGATCGAGCCTGCGGCGAGCGCGATCATCGCATTCACGCTGACGCTGATCGCGATCTGGATCGCGCCGAGCGCGAGCGACTGCGTCAGAACGCTGCCCGTGGGATCGATGAACTGCGGCAGCAGCGCCAGATAGAGCATCGCGATCTTCGGATTCAGCAGGTTGGTGACAAATCCCATTGCGAACAGCTTCCGGGGGCTGTCGACCTGCAGCTTCTTCACCTGGAACGGCGAGCGCCCGCCGGGCTTCAGCGCCTGCCACGCCAGCCACAACAGATAGGCCGCGCCGGCAAAGCGCAGCGCGTCATAGGCGTAGGGAATCGCGAACAACAGCGCGGTGATGCCGAACGCCGCTGATAGCATGTAGAACACGAAGCCGAGCGCCACCCCGCCGAGGGACACAATCCCCGCCGCCGGTCCCTGTGTGATCGAACGCGAAATCAGGTAGATCATGTTCGGCCCCGGCGTCAGCACCATGCCGAACGAGAGCAGCGCAAAACCGAGCAAAGCGGAGGTGTGGGGCATCAGGAACTCGCGGGAGGATGCACGTTTCTAACGTGCGTCGTGCCGCGATTCCATTGCGCAATTGCTCCGAGAGCATTTTTGCTGTCGTCGTCCGGACGGCGACGACAGAGAGAGCTCAGTGCGCCTCGTCCCAATTCGTCGCTGCGCGAGCGTCGACCTGCAGCGGCAGCGACAGGATCACGGCCGGGAAGGGCGCGTCCTGCATCACATGCTGCACGACGGGCAGGGTTGCCGCGACTTCGTCGTCCGGCACCTCGAAGATCAGTTCGTCATGCACCTGCAAGAGCATCTGCGCTGAAAGCTTCTTCTCGGCGAGCGCGCCTTCGATGCGGGTCATGGCGCGGCGGATGATGTCGGCGGCCGAGCCCTGCAGGCGGGCGTTGATCGCGGCGCGCTCGTTGAAGGCGCGGACCGAGGCGTTGCTGGCCTTGATATCAGGGTAGTAGCATTTGCGGCCGAACAGCGTGGTGACATAGCCATTGCGGCGGCAGAAATCCTTGGTCTCGTCCATATAGGCGCGGATGCCCGGGAAGCGCTCGAAATATTTCCTGATGTAAGCGGAAGCCTCTTCACGCGCGATGCCGAGCTGGTTGGCGAGGCCAAAGGCCGAGATGCCGTAGATGATGCCGAAATTGATCGCCTTGGCGCGGCGGCGCACCTCGCTCGGCATGTCCTTGATCGGCACGCCGAACATTTCGGATGCGGTCATGGCGTGAATGTCGAGGCCGTCGCGGAACGCCTGCTTCAGCACGGGGATGTCGGCGATTTCCGCGAGCAGGCGCAGCTCGATCTGCGAATAATCAGCCGATACCAGCTTGTGCCCGGGCGTCGCGACAAAGGCGCGGCGGATCTTCCTGCCGTCCTCGGTACGCACGGGGATGTTCTGCAGGTTCGGTTCGTTCGACGACAGCCGGCCCGTCGTGGTCGCCGCCAGCGCATAGGTCGTGTGGACGCGGTGGGTCTGCGGATTGACGTAGGTCGGCAGCGCGTCGGTATAGGTCGATTTCAGCTTCGAGACCTGCCGCCACTCCAGGATCTTCTTCGGGAATTCGTGGCCCTGTTCGGCGAGGTCGTCCAGCACCTGCGCCGTCGTCGACCAGGCGCCGGTCTTGGTCTTGGTGCCGCCGGGCAATCCCATCTTGCCGAACAGGATGTCGCCGATCTGCTTGGGGCTGCCGACATTGATCGGCTCGCCGGCGATCGCCTGGATCTCGGCCTCGACGCGCGCCGCGGTCTGGGCGAAATCGCCTGACAGCCGCGACAGCACCTGGCGGTCGATCGAGATGCCGCGCCGCTCCATCCACGCGAGCACGGAAACCAGCGGCCGCTCCAGCGTCTCATAGACGGCCGCCATCCGCTCCGCGACCAAGCGCGGCTTCAATACGCGCCACAGGCGCAGGATCACGTCGGCGATCTCGGCGCAGTGCTCGGTCGCCTTGTCGATCGCAACCTGGTCGAAGGTCAGCTTGTTCTTGCCGCTGCCGGTTAGCCCGTTCTCAGCGATCACCGCATGCCCGAGCCAGCGCTCGGCGAGCGATTCCAGGGCATGTGACCCGCGCCCGGCATCGAGCACGTAGGAGATCAACTGCGCATCGTCAAAGTTGCGCAGCGTGATGCCGGCTTGCGCCAGCATCACCGCGTTGAACTTGACGTCGAAGCCGACCTTCAGGATGCCCTGCGACTCCAAGATCGGCCGCAAGGCTTCGATCGCCTGCTCGAACTTGATCTGGTCCGGTGCCAGGCCTGCGTCGAACAGCCCGCTGCCGCCGCCCGCCTGCTTGTGGGCGAGCGGGATGTAGGCGGCGTCATCCGGGCCGAGCGCCAGCGCGATGCCAGAGATTTCCGCCTGCATCGGATCGATCGAATTCGCCTTCGCCTGGACCGCGACATGGCCAGTATCGTGGATCCGCGCGATCAACGCGTTGAGCTGATCGAGGGTCCCGATCGTCAGGTATTTGCTGCGGTCGATCTTGGTCTTGCGCGCCGCCTCGGCGCGTGCTTCCGCGAGCACAATCGGCGTGCCCTTGAGGCTCGAGCCCTTGTCCTCCTTGCCGGCGGGCTTATTGCGCTCCTTGGCGGCAGGCGCGGGCTGCACGGACCCGCCGGGACCCGGTGCGGGCTCGACGCCCGAGGGCGGCAATGGTGTAAACACGCTCGCGCCGCTCTTGTTGCCGGGATCGGGCTCGATATCGGACGGGTCGATCTGCCCGTATTCGGCGACGCGGCGGGTCAGCGTCGAAAACTCCATCGCCTTCAGGAAGGCGATCAGCCGGCGCGGATCGAGCTCATGCACGGCAAGATCGTCGAGCGGCACTTCGAGCTCGACCTTGTCGTCGAGCAGCACGAGCTGCCTCGAAATACGCGCCTTCTCGGCATTCTCGACCAGCGCCTCGCGCCGCTTCGGCTGCTTGATCTCGCCGGCGCGGGTGAGCAGGGATTCGAGATCGCCATATTCGATGATGAGCTGCGCCGCGGTCTTGACGCCAATGCCGGGGACGCCCGGCACGTTATCGGTGGAATCGCCGGCCAGGGCCTGCACCTCGACCACCTTTTCCGGCGGCACGCCGAACTTCTCGATCACCTCTGGAATGCCGATACGGCGATCCTTCATGGTGTCGTACATGGTGATGCCGTCTGTCACGAGCTGCATCAGGTCCTTGTCGGAGGACACGATCGTCGCGCTCGCGCCGCGCTCGGCGGCGATCCGGACATAGGTCGCGATGAGGTCGTCCGCCTCAAAGCCGACCTGTTCCAGGCAGGGCAGGTCGAAGGCGCGCACCGCCTCGCGGATCAGCGCGAATTGTGGGATCAGGTCGTCGGGCGCCGGCGGCCGGTGCGCCTTGTAGTCGGGATAGATTTTGTTGCGGAAGGTGATCTCGGACTTGTCGAAGACGATGGCGAGGTGGGTCGGCCGGTTGTCCTCGGGCATCTCGCGCAAGAGCTTCCACAGCATGTTGCAGAAGCCGAGCACGGCATTGACCTGCAGCCCGTCGGACTTGCGGTTCAGCGGCGGCAGCGCGTGGTAGGCGCGGAAGATGTAGGAGGAACCGTCGACCAGGAACACATGGTGGCCCTTGGCCGGAGCCTTGGCGGCAACAGGCTTGGGGGCGGCTTTGGGTTCTGTCTTGGCTGAGGTCTTGGAGGCTGATTTCGGCATGGCCGAAATTTAGGGATTTTTGCAGCAAATGACAGCCTTGAGGTGCGGAATTTTGGTCCGCTGACACGGCTATCCCCGCTGTCATCATCCGCGAAGGCGGATGATCCAGTATTCCAGAGCGGTCGAGGCATGCGGAGAGGTCGCCGCATACTGGATTGGCCGGCCAAGCCGGGCAATGACGGCGGTGTGCTACTCCGCGGCCTGCAATACTGCTGCTTTCTTCGGTGCGATACAGAACGTGGCGGGGCGCTCGAACAGGAAGTTGGCACGGAGTGCGAGCGCCACGCGCCAGATCACCAGCGAGCCGATGAGGCCGGTGATGGTGACGAGCAGCGAGATCAGACCGATGTCGTGGATCACACCGCTGCGCAAGAGGCCGACGCGGGCGATCACCATCGGCAGGAAGAAGGCGAGATAGATCACGATGGAATGCTCACCGCAGAAGCGCAAGGCGGTGAGCCACTTCATCCGCGCCAGCAGCGTCCCGGTGACGACGATGGCAAACGCGCCCGCAAATCCCAGAGCAAGTGAAACAAGCGGCCATTCACTCACCCCCGCGATCACCAGGGTGCCATTGACCAGCATCCATAGCGCGAGCCCGGTCAGCACCAACATCGGCGCGGAACGTGCGCGGTTCGACAGTTTGAAGACGTAGGGCGCAAAGAGATAGCCGGCATAGAAATAGACGAAGCGCGCGCAGAATTCGTCGATCACGGTCCAGCCAGTCACGACATGCGCCATCTCAAGGCCGGCGGCCAGCGCCAGAATCGCGAGCGGCGGCAGATTGCGTGTCAGTTTTGTGACGACAAAGAAGATCGGAAGCAGATAGATGAACCACAGCGTGCCGAACGGCTCGATGAAGGATTCGAGATAGAGATAGCCGGTGTGGCTCCAACTCGTCTCGGCGGCAAAGGCCGGCGCCTTGAACGCGAACTGGATCGTCACCCACAGCACATAGAAATAGGCGAAGTGGACGACCTTGCGATCGAGATAGGTGCGCCAGTCACGGTCGATCACGAGCGAGAGGAACAGGCCCGAAATCAGGAAGAAATCCGGCATCCGAAACGGTTTCGCGAACATCACGACCGCATGCATGAAGCCGGTCTCGCCGGCGGCGGCCTCCACCCCCAGGACCGAATGCATCATCACGACCATGACGATGCAGATGCCCTTGGCGTAGTCCACCCAATCGACGCGCCCGTCCGGCGATGCGGCGGAACGCAGGCTCGCGGAGGTTGTCCCGTTTGCGGTCATGACTGTCCTGTTTCGGCGCGCATTTGGCGCATCTTCGGCCGGATCGGTTGCTATCGCCTTTATTCATACAAATGACATGCCGCTCGTGCCTGCTTTTTGCCGTTTCCTCCTGGCCGGCAAATGTTCTAAGACGCTGACCGGAGTTGCGGAATCGTTAACGATAGCAAGCGGGTGGTTTCATGCGCATCGCCATGATTGGCACGGGTTATGTGGGACTGGTGTCCGGCGCGTGTTTTGCGGATTTCGGACACCACGTCACCTGCGTGGACAAGGATGTCGAGAAGATCAACGCCCTTCGCCGCGGCGAAATCCCGATCTTCGAGCCGGGGCTGGACGCCCTCGTTGCTTCCAATGTGAAGGCCAGGCGGCTCGACTTTACCACGGATCTGAAGGACCCGGTCGCCGAGGCCGACGCGGTCTTCATCGCGGTCGGCACGCCGTCGCGCCGCGGCGACGGCCATGCCGACCTCTCTTACGTCTATGCCGCCGCCCGCGAGATCGCCGGTGCGCTCAAAGGCTTCACGGTGGTGGTGACCAAATCGACCGTGCCGGTTGGCACCGGTGACGAGGTCGAGCGCCTGATCCGCGAAGCCAACCCGGCCGCCGATGTCGCGGTCGCCTCCAATCCGGAATTCCTGCGCGAGGGCGCCGCGATCCGCGACTTCAAGTTCCCGGACCGCATCGTGGTCGGCACTTCCGATGAGCGCGCGCGGAAAGTGCTCGGCGATGTCTACCGGCCGCTGTCACTCAATCAGGCGCCGCTGATGTACACGGCGCGGCGGACGGCGGAGCTGATCAAATACGCCGCGAACGCATTCCTCGCGACCAAGATCACCTTCATCAACGAGATCGCCGATCTCTCCGAAAAGGTCGGCGCCGACGTCCAGGAAGTCGCGCGCGGCATCGGCCTCGACAACCGCATCGGCTCCAAGTTCCTGCATGCCGGCCCCGGCTTCGGCGGCTCCTGCTTCCCCAAGGACACCCGCGCGCTGATCAAGATCGCGCAGGATCATGATGTGAATCTGCGAATCGTGGAGGCCGTGCTCGGCGTCAACGACAACCGCAAGCGCGCGATGGCACGCAAGGTCGTCAACCTCGCCGGCAATTTGCGCGGCAAGACGGTTGCCGTGCTCGGCCTTACCTTCAAGCCGGAGACCGACGACATGCGGGAGGCGCCGTCGATCCCGATCGTCACCGGCCTCTTGGACATGGGCGCGAAAGTGCGGGCGCATGATCCTGTCGGCATCGAGCAGGCGCGCAAGGAGCTGCCGGATATCGAATATTGCGATGATCCCTATGAATGCGTGACCGGCGCCGATGCCATGGTCGTCGTCACCGAGTGGGTGCAGTACCGCACGCTCGACCTGGAGCGGCTGAAGAGCCTGTTGCGGCAGCCGGTCGTGGTCGACCTGCGGAACATCTACCGCCCTGAGGACATGGCCGCGCACGGCTTCAGCTATGAGAGCGTTGGCCGCGCACCCGAACCACTGGTTTGATGAACATTACCTTTCGTCATGGCCGGGCTTGTCCCGGCCATCCACGTTATGTTTTCTCCTTTTTGACAAGAGAGACGTGGATGCCCGGGACAAGCCCGGGCATGACGAAGTAGTGAGACCGTGCCCCGTCATTTCGACACCCCACTTCCAATCGACGCAGTGCTCCCCGAGCTCGCGACGACGCTTGCAGCGAAGAACACGGCCGTGCTCGTCGCGCCGCCCGGCGCCGGCAAGACCACGCGGGTGCCGCTGGCGCTGCTCGACGAGCCCTGGACTAAGGGCAAGAAGATCATCGTGCTGGAGCCGCGGCGGATCGCGGCGCGCGCCAGCGCCGAGCGAATGGCGAAGACGCTTGGCGAGCGGGTCGGCGAGACCGTCGGCTATCGCGTCCGCTTCGGCTCGAAAGTGTCGCGCGCAACCCGCATCGAGGTCGTCACCGAAGGCATCTTCTCGCGCCAGATCCTCGACGACCCCGAACTCTCCGGCATTGCCGCTGTTTTGTTCGACGAATTTCATGAACGCTCGCTCGATGCCGATCTGGGGCTTGCATTGGCGCGTGATGCGCAACAGGGCTTGCGCGAGGATCTTCGCCTGCTCGTGATGTCGGCAACGCTCGACGGCGCCCGTGTCGCAAAGCTGCTTGGTGATGCTCCCGTCGTGGAGAGTGAAGGCCGCGCCTTTCCTGTCGAGACGCGCTATCTCGGCCGCAAAGTGGACGTTCCGATGGAACGGCAAATGGCGGACGCGATCGCGACTGCACTTCGCGCCGACCCCGGCTCGGTGCTGGCGTTCCTGCCGGGCGCCGCCGAGATCCGCCGCACGCAGAATTTTCTCGAAGAGCGCATCCATGACGCCGCGATCGAAATCGTGCCGCTGTTCGGCGCGCTCGACGCCAGCGTCCAGGATCGCGCCATCGCGCCGGCGCCCAAAGGTCACCGCAAGGTGGTGCTGGCGACCTCGATCGCCGAGACCTCGCTGACCATCGAGCGTGTCCGGATTGTCGTGGATTCCGGCATGTCGCGCGTGCCGCGCTATGAGCCCGACATCGCCCTGACGCGCCTGGAAACCGTGCGCGCTTCGCGCGCCGCGGTCGACCAGCGTCGCGGCCGTGCCGGCCGTACCGAGCCCGGTGTCTGCTATCGGCTCTGGGACGAGCCGCAGACCGCCTCGCTCGCCCCCTACACCCAGCCGGAAATCCTGTCCGCCGACTTGTCCTCGCTGGTGCTCGACCTCGCGCAATGGGGCGTCAGCGACGCCTCCGGCCTTGCGTTCCTTGATCCGCCGCCCGCGCCGGCCTGGAACGAAGCCAGCGTGCTGCTGCGCGAACTCGGCGCGCTCGATGTCGACGGCCGGATCACGGCGGAGGGCCATAGCCTGCGCGCACTGGCGCTGCCGCCGCGGCTCGCCCGCATGATCGTGGATTCGGCGCGGTTTGGCGCGGCGGCAGGAGCCGCAGAGATCGCAGCGGTGCTCACCGAGCGTGGGCTTGGCGGCGACAGCGTCGATCTCGATGTCAGGCTCGACCAGTTTCGTCGCGACCGCTCGCAGCGTGCCTCCAGCGCGCGCAGCCTCGCGCAGCGCTGGGCCTCGCAGGTGATGTCGTCCAAGGCCTCCGAAGCCACAGGCGAGCTCTCCACCGGCACGATGCTGGCGTTCGCCTTCCCCGATCGCGTCGCGCGCAACCGCGGCAATAGCAGCTTTGTGCTCGCCAACGGCCGCGGCGCCGGCGTCGAGCAGACGTCGTCACTCGCGCGCTCACCCTATATCGCAGTCGGAGAGCTGACCGGCACCGCGGCGAGCGGCCGGATTCTGCTCGCGGCGCCGATCACGCTGGAAGAGATCGAGCTGCGTTTCGCAGGTGAGATCGAGTCCACGGAAGACGTCTCCTTCGACCGCAATGCGATGGCGCTGCGCGCGCGGCGCAGGCGCACGCTGCACGCGATCACGCTCTCGGAAGCGCCAATGGCGCTGTCACCGTCGGCGGAGACCGCGCGCGTGCTCGCCGAGGGCTTGATCGCCGCGGGTCTCGACAAGCTGCCGTGGTCGAAAAACCTGAAGCAATGGCGCGACCGCGTGATGTTCCTGCGCAGGGCCGAAGGCGATAGCTGGCCGGACTTGTCGGACGAGGCGCTGGTGCGCGAGTGCGAGGCCTGGCTGTTGCCGGCGCTTTACGACAAGACCTCGCTGAAGGAGCTTTCGGCCGGCGAGCTCTCGGATGCGCTGATGGCGCTGTTGCCCTGGAATCTGCGTGCCCGGCTGGAGCAGGAGGCGCCGATCCATTTTGAGGCGCCGACCGGCAGCCAGCTTGCGATCGACTACGAGGCGGAGCAGGGCCCGACCATCGCGGTCCGGCTGCAGGAACTGTTCGGGCTCAACACCCATCCGTCGATCGCCAAGGGCGCCGTGCCGCTGGTGCTGGAATTGCTGTCGCCGGCGCAGCGTCCGGTGCAGGTGACGCGGGATCTGCCGGGCTTCTGGCGCGGCAGCTACGCCGCGGTCCGCGCCGATCTGCGCGGGCGCTACCCGAAACATCCCTGGCCGGAGGACCCGGCCAATGCCGTGCCGACGCGCCGGGCCAAGCCGCGCGGGACGTAATCCGCGCCCGTGCGATTGCCGCTTGCCGTTAACGCTTCACTCATCCTTTCGCGAAAATGGCAGGCTCCATCGCCGCTGCCGGTCGCGACTTGGCAGATGGCGTGGTGAAATCGGCCAGTGTCCCCAATGTGCGTGGCGTCATGCGTAACATAATGATCTTCGCCGCCATCCTGATCGGCCTCGGCAGCTTCATGGCGCAGATGGCGGACAAGATGACGCCGGCCTCCGCGTCCGCCACGACCGCTTCGAAGAGTATCCCCGTTCAGACCGTGGCGCAGGGCGGCGGCCGCACGCTTAGCATTCCGCGCGACTCCCGCGGACATTTTGCGACTGACGGCCGCATCGACGGCCAGCGCATCGATTTCATGGTCGATACCGGCGCCTCGCTTGTTGCGCTCAATGAGAAATCTGCCGCACGCTTCGGCTTGCGCCCGTCGCGCGGCGACTACACCGCGACCGTCAGCACCGCCAACGGCACCATCAAGGCCGCGCGCACCCGCCTTGCCATGATCGATCTCGGCGGCCTCATCGTCCGCGACGTCGACGCCATGGTGCTGCCGGACGAAGCGCTTTCGGAAAACCTGCTTGGCCTGTCCTTCCTGTCCAGGCTGAAGCGCTTTGAATATGCCAATGGCCGGCTGGTGCTGGAGCAGTAAGAGGCCGCGCCGTCTTACGTACTGGAAAATGCCTGCGCTGCGGCTATATTCAGGCCATGCGCCGTGATGATGTCATTGCCAGATTGAAGGGGACCGAGCCCGCGTTACGGGCCGTCGGCGTCGGCGCTCTTTACCTGTTCGGTTCTTACGCTCGTGACGAGGCGGGTTCAGACTCGGATGTGGACGTCTTTGTCGATCCTGCATCGGATAGGGATTTTGGTTTCCTTCCGTTCATGGAGGCCTACGAGGCGCTGCAACAGGCGCTCGGCCGCCAGGTCGAAGTCGGCTATTCGACGCGCGCAGGATTGTCACCCTACATCCGCGCGGATGTAGAACGGGAAGCTGTGCGGATTTTTTGATGGCCGCGAGCAAGAGCCCACGCGCACGGTTGCTTCACATTTGCGATGAAATCGAAGGCGTTGCAGCTATAGCGGCAGAACTATCCTTCGAAGAATATCAGGCAAGCTATATTCACCGCCGCGCCATCGAGCGCGCTGCGCAGATCGTCTCAGAGGCTGCCAAGGCGCTACCGAACGATCTTTGGGCGCGGCACAGCGATGCTCCCTGGTCGTCCATCATAGGGATAGGGAATATCCTGCGGCACGAGTATCAACGACTTGATGACAAGCAGCTTTGGGAGATCGCGACGGTTCATCTTCCGGCGCTGGAGCCCATTGTCAGGCGAATGCTCGCAGAGCTTGAAGATTAGGCACCAGCCCGATTGAGCACGCGATAACAGCGCTCAAGAGTCTCGAAATCCGCCGCAATTGTCAGCCAATAGGAGCCAATCCCACCTTTCGCCGCGGTCCGCCTTTGGCTATTGGCTGCGGCATTGATCATCACGCTCTCGCGAGGCTGCCACAAGATGTTTCCCAAGCCCAAGCCCGTTCTGGTTCCGAACACTTATGCCTTCGAATCCGAG
>NZ_PSRR01000224.1 GCF_004296405.1 Bradyrhizobium sp. Leo170 | reverse complement strand
CGGCCAGCGCCTCGCGCGCCGCCTTCAGCACCGCGGCTCGCGCGCAACCGCCGCCGATCCAGCCCGCGACGATGGTGCCGTCAGGCGCGATGATCGCCTTCGCGCCGGCCTTCGCCGCCGTCACCGAGACCGTACGCACCACGGTCGCGAGCACAAAGGCCCGCTCGGCCGATTTCATCTGCGCGACCAGGTCCATGACTTCGACATGAGCAGTCATCGGAAATCTCCTCTAGAGCTTCGCCAGATAGGGCTCGAGCGCGCGCAGGCTCTGCAGCGTATTGGCGGGCGCATAGAGATCGACATGCGGCAGCGCCGCCTTGATGCCGAGCGCCTCCGGCGCATAACCCTCCCAGGCCATCATCGGGTTGAGCCAAACGATGCGGCGGCAGCGCCGTGCAAGCGCGGCCATCTCGCGGCCGAGCAGCGCCGCATCGCCGGTCTCATAGCCGTCGGACACGATCATCACGCAACTGCGCGAATGGATGACGCGCGCGGCATGCCAGCGGTTGAACGTCTGCAGGCTCTCGCCGATCCTTGTGCCGCCGCCCGCGCCCTGCGCCATGATCGAGAGCCGGTCGAGCGCGCGGCCAGCGTCCTTCTCCTTCATGGCGTCGGAGACGTAAGCGAGACGGGTATGAAACAGGAACGCCTCGGCCTCGCGGAATTCGTCGAGCACGCCGTGGATGAAACGCAGGAATACGCTGGTGTACATGCTCATCGAGCCCGACGCATCCAGCAGCACGATCAGCCGCAATGGCTTGTCCTTGCGCTGCCGCTTCACCAGGCTGATCGGCACCCCCCCATGGCTGATGTTGCGGTGGATGGTGCGGCGGAGATCGAGCCGGTAGCCGCGCCGCCGCGCGAGGTCCCGTCGCGTCAATCGCGTGCGCATGACCTTCGCGAGTTGCGCTGCAGCCTCGTGGGCCTGGGCGACCTGTTCGGGATCGGCGAGCTTGCGGAAATCGACCTCGGCGAGATTTTCCGCGCGCGAGGCGCCTTCCATCCGTCCCTCGCCGCTCTGCCCCTCGGGCGCATCGTCGGACGACGGCACTTGGTCGGTCACCGACTGGCCGCTCGGTTCAGTCTGGCTATCCTGCAGGCGCTTGAGCGACGGGCTGTTCGCCGCCTGCCCCGACGCCATCGTCCGCGACCGCGAGCGCACGCGCCTGCCGAGCCAGAACGCATCGAACAGCCCGTCAAACTTCTCCCAATCCGACTTCCGCGCCGAGAACAGATGCTTGAACGCCGACCGCAACAATCCGGGCCGCGCCGCATAGCCTTCGGCCATCAGCGCCGCTGCATCGCGGCCCTCGGCAAGGCCGATGCGAAAGCCATTGTCGCGCAGCGTCCGGAGGAAGACGGCGAGCCGTCCGGAGACGAGGCGCGAGACCTCGTCGATCTCCTCGAAGCCCGGATTGGTGCCACAGCAGCTCATGCGACCTTCCCCAACAGCCGCCGCGTCACTTCCGGCGTGAAGCGGGCGCGATCCTCATGAGTCTTGAGCAGGCAGATCAACGTCTCATGCACCGTCTCGGGCGCATCGTTGAGATCGCGAATATCGAGGCCAACCAGCGCGGCAGCCCAGTCCAGCGTCTCGGCGACGCCGGGGACCTTGCGCAGATCCTCCTTGCGGATCGCCTGCACCATGCGCGCGATCTGCAGCGACAGCGACGGGCTCGCGTTCGTAATCCGTGCCAGGATGATGCGCGTCTCGCGATCGACATCGGGATAGTCGACGTAATGGTACAGACAGCGTCGCCGCAATGCATCCGAAAGCTCGCGCGTGCCGTTGGACGTCAGCACGACATGCGGGATGGTGATGGCAGAGACAGTGCCGAGCTCAGGGATCGAGACCTGGAAGTCCGACAGCAGTTCGAGCAGGAACGCCTCGAACTCGTCATCGGCGCGATCGATCTCGTCGATCAGCAGCACCGGCGCCTGCGCGCGGCGGATCGCGGCGAGCAGCGGCCGTTCGAGAAGATACTTCTCGGAGAAGATCCGATCCTCGACCGCGTCGGCGTCCTCGCCATGATGCGCCTGGATCGCCAAGAGCTGCCGCTGGTAGTTCCATTCGTAGAGCGCGGCCGACTGGTCGAGCCCCTCATAGCATTGCAAGCGAATCAGCTCGGTCGAATACGCCTGCGCCAGCGCTTTCGCGACCTCGGTCTTGCCGACGCCCGCCTCGCCCTCGAGCAGCAACGGACGCCGCAGCAATTGCATCAGCGAGATCGCGGTCGCAAGCTCCGCATCGGCGATGTAACCCGATGCGGCCAGCGCTTGCGCGATCTCCTCACGTCCCTTCATCTAGGCGACCGCTCCGAGATTCTTTGCCGCCTTCCAGTTGCGCCAGAAATCGTGCGGCATCTGGATGTGGGTCGAGCCCAGGAACGAGAAGGCGTCGTTGACAGCGTTGGAGAATGCTGGCACGCCGCCAACATTCGGGCTCTCGCCGACGCCCTTGGCGCCGATCGGATGATGCGGCGACGGCGTCACCGTGAAGTCGGTCTCCCAGTGCGGGGTCTCGACCGCGGTCGGCATGAAGAAGTCCATGAACGAGCCGGTCACGACATTGCCGGTGTCGTCGTAGCGGATCTCCTGGCCCATCGCGATCGCAAAGGCTTCGGTGAGCCCGCCATGCACCTGGCCCTCGATGATCATCGGGTTGATGCGCGTGCCGCAATCGTCGAGCGCATAGAAGCGCCGGACCTTGTACACGCCGGTGTCGACGTCGATGTCCATCACGCAGAGGTAGGCGCCGAACGGATAGGTCATGTTGGGCGGATCGTAGTAGCTCACCGCTTCCAGCCCCGGCTCCATGCCGGGCGGGACGGAGTTGTAGGCCGCCCAGCAGATGTCCTTCATCGACATGAACTTCTCCGGCAGGCCCTTGACGCGGAAGCCGTCGATATCGAACTCGAGATCGTCCTCGTGGACTTCGAGCTTGTAGGCGGCGATCATCTGCGCCTTCGCCTTGATCTTGCGCGCCGCCATTGCGATCGCGGCGCCCGCAACCGGCGTCGAGCGGGAGCCGTAGGTGCCGAGCCCGTAAGGCGCGGTGTCGGTGTTGCCCTCCTCGACCTGGATGTTGTCGGCGGGAATGCCGATCTCGGTGGCGATGATCTGGGCCCAGGTGGTCTCGTGGCCCTGGCCCTGGCTCTTGGTGCCCATGCGCGCGATGCCCGCGCCGGTCGGATGCATGCGGATCTCGCAGGAATCGAACATCGCGATCCCCAGGATGTCGCAATTCTTCGACGGGCCGGCGCCGACGATCTCGGTGAAGAAGGACACGCCGAGCCCCATGATCTCGCGGGTCTCGCCGCGCTTGAACGCCGCGCGCCTCGAAGCCTGCTCCTTGCGGAGCGCGGCGTAGTCAGTCGTCTCCATCATCTTGCGCATGGCGGTGTGATAGTCGCCGGAATCGTACTCCCAGCCGAGCGCCGAGTGATACGGGAACTGCTCCGGCTTGATGAAGTTCTTCAGCCGCAGCTCCGCCGGATCCATCCCGAGCTTTTGCGCCAGGATGTCCATCGCGCGCTCAATGCAATAGGCCGCTTCCGTGACCCGGAAAGAGCAACGATAGGCGACACCGCCCGGCGCCTTGTTGGTGTAGACGCCGTCAACAACGAGATGCGCAGTCGGGAAGTCGTAGGAGCCGGTGACGATGTTGAAGAACCCCGCCGGCCATTTCGACGGATCGGCGCAGGCATCGAAGGCGCCGTGGTCGGCGAGCACATGGACGCGAAGGCCGGTGACCTTGCCCTCCTTCGTCGCGGCGACCTCGGTCGTCATGTGGTAGTCGCGCGCAAAGGAGGTTGCGGTCAGGTTCTCGATTCGATCCTCGACCCACTTCACTGGTTTGCCGGTGACGATGGAAGCGACCGCCGCGCAGATGTAACCCGGGTAGGCACCGACCTTGTTGCCGAAGCCGCCGCCGATGTCGGGCGCGATCACGTGGATCTTCTGCTCCGGCAGTTTGGCGATCAGCGACACCACGGTGCGGATCACGTGCGGCGCCTGGAAGGTGCCCCAGATCGTCAGCTCGCCCTTGACCTTGTCGAAGGAGCAGACGCACTGGCAGGTCTCGAGCGGCGACGGATGGGTGCGATGATAGGAGATCATCTCCTTGATCGTGACCTCGGCCTTGCGGAACGCCGCATCGGTCAGGTCCTTGTCGCCGACGGTCCACTCGAAGATGTGGTTGTGGTGCTTGCGCGGCCCATGCGCCCCGGTGGTCTTGTCGGCGAGATCCTCGCGCAGCACCGGCGCATTATGGTCCATCGCCTTGAACGGATCGATCAGCGGCGGCAGCGGCTCGTATTCGACCTCGACCTTGTTGATGCCGTCATCGGCGGCGTAGCGGTCGGTGGCAACCACGAACGCCACCTCCTGGTTCTGGAACAGCACCTTGCCATCGGCCAGCACCATCTGCACGTCGCCGGCGAGCGTCGGCATCCAGGCGAGGTTGACGGTCTTCAGCGTCTCGGCGGTGATCACCGCCAGCACGCCCGGCACCTTCAGCGCCTCGTCGGCCTTGATCGCCTTGACGCGCGCATGCGCATGCGGCGAGCGGACGAAATCGCCATGCAGCATACCCGGCAGCTTGACGTCATCGACATAGTTGCCCTTGCCTTGCGTGAAGCGGATGTCCTCGACGCGCTTGCGCTTGCAGCCCATGCCTTCGAGTGCGGCGGTGCGTTGTTCCCGCGTGGGAGTCATGTCGTTCATTCCGCGGCCTCCTTGAATTCGACATTGTTGAGCTTGGCGGCGGCGTATTGGATCGCCCTGATGATGTTCTGGTACCCGGTGCAGCGGCAGAGATTGCCAGACATGCCCATCCGGATGTCCTGCTCGGTCGGCGACGGATTCTCCTGCAGCAGCCGATGCGCGCGCATGATCATGCCGGGCGTGCAGAAGCCGCATTGCAGGCCGTGCATCATCCGAAAGCCTTCCTGCAGCGCCGAGAGCGAGCCATCGGGATTGGCCATGCCTTCGATAGTCGTGATCTCGGACCCATCGGCCTGCACGGCGAACACCGTGCAGCTCTTCACCGACATGCCGTCGAGATCGACGGTGCAGGCGCCGCAATGGGTGGTCTCGCAGCCGACATGGGTGCCGGTGAGCTGCAGGTTCTCGCGGATGAAGTGCACGAGCAGCGTGCGCGGCTCGACCAGGCCTTCGACCTCCGCGCCGTCGACCTTCATGGTCACATGTGTCTTTGCCATCTGTTCTCTCCCTCTACACCGCGCGGCCAGCGGCGCGCTGCAGCGCTCGCATCACCATGATGCCGCCAACATGCTTGCGGTATTCGACCGGACCTCGGGTATCCGCCGCCGGCGCCATGATCGCTTCCGCGGCGGCCGCGGCTTGCTTCAGGGTGGCCGCGTCGAGACTGGTGCCAATGACGGCATTGGCGGCGTCGGTCGCGAGCAGCGGCGTCTCATGCAAATTGGTCAGCCCGATCGCGCAGGTCGCGACCTTGCCGCCCGCCATGGTCAGCACGACGGCCGCGGCGGCGGTGGCGTAATCGCCGACCTTGCGCTTCAGCTTCTCGTAGGCGTAGCCGTGACCGGCCGGCGGCACCGGAATCGAGATCGACGTCAGGATTTCGCCGGGCTCGAGCGCGGTGAAATAGGCGCCCTGGTAGAATTCGCTCGCCGCGACCTCACGCTCACCGCCTGGTCCGCTGAGCCGGAAATTCGCGCCAAGCACCATCATCAGCGCCGGCATGTCGTTGCCGGGATCGCCATTGGCGACATTGCCGCCGATAGTCCCGCGGTAGCGCACCTGGGGATCGGCGATCAGGGCCGCGGCCTCCTGCAGAATCGGCAAGCTTTGCCGGATCTCCCCGGAGACCAACAGCTCGTGCTGAGTGGTCATCGCACCAATCACGATCGTGCTGCCATAGTGGCGGATGCCCTTGAGATCGGCGACATCGTGAAGGTCGACCAGATGAGCTGGTGTGGCGAGCCGCAGCTTCATCATCGGCACCAGGCTGTGTCCGCCCGCCAGCGGCCGGGCGTCATCGCCCAGATCGGCCAGCAATTTGACCGCGTCGGCCAGGCTTGCCGGCCGGTGATAGCTGAAAGGTCCCGGAATCATCGTTTCCTCCAATCGTCCTTTGGCGCCGGTCGGGCGCGTGGACGTTGGCGGGACGGTCTCTCCGGTTTTTCCCGACCGCAATCGCTCGGGCACGGAATGGGGTTTTTCGCACGAAATGCGGATGGCGAGACACGAATTGCGTCAACCGCCGCGACCCTATTTGCGGGAGCCGGGCCTAGGCATGGCGACGGCTGAGACCGAGTCGCGCCTTGACCTCGGCGATCTTGGCGCGGCTGACGGGGACGCGATGCGGCGACGAGCCGCCGAGCTCGATGATCGCGCCATCGCCCTCCCTGCGAACGAACGCCACATGCGGGATCGCGACGATGTGGCTGCGATGCACCCGCATGAACAGCGCGGGATCGAGCTGCGCCTCGGCCTCGGAGATCGACCACGGACACATCCGTTCCCGGGTCCCGTCATGGACCCGGGTATAATGAGCATCGGCCCGGACGCTGCGCACATCCGCGATATCTATAAAGTGTGTGCCGTCGGCGCCTTCCACTGGCAGCCGCGGCGCGGGCGCCGGACGGGGCGGCCGGCCGACACCGCAGAGCGGTGCCATGCTCATTCGCGGTGCAGCAACGGCCGCGACCGGTTCAGGCACAAGCACATCGGCCGGGGGCGCCAGATCGCCAGCCATGGCCGGAACCAGATTCTGCCGTCGCGGCTCGGGCACCAGCGACAGCAGGAAGCCAGCCGCGATCACGAAGCAGAGCACGGCAACGATGATAGAAAGGATTTGTTGCGACGCAGCAAGCCCGCCGCCGAGATGCTGATGCACTCCCGCCGCAAGCGGCACGAAGTGCATCCCGGCCATCGCCGTGTAGTGCATGCCGGAAACCGCGACTCCGAAGATGATCGAAGTGACGACCAAGCGAAAGCCCTCCTGCTGTGCCAGGAAGGCACGCAGGCCGCCATAGGCCGTCACCATCGCAACGATCACCGACAGCAGGACGAACACGTCGTCATGTTCGATCGCGAAATGACCGGACAGGCCGTGGATGCCGACATAATGCATGCTGGCAATACCGGCGCCGAGCAAAACGGCGGACGAGACCACGCGCTTGAGCGAAGGCTCGCCGATGCTGACGAAGAACAGGGAGATGCCGACCACCAGCGCGCAGATCAGAAACGAGATGATCGTAGGCAGGACCAGATAGACGGTGTCGGGCGGCAGCGGCGCGGCCAGCATGCCGACGAAATGCATGGTCCAGATGCCGACAGCCAGAAACGCGGCGGCGCCCGCGAGCAGGATGCGGTTGCTGCCGCCCGGCGTGCCGCGAATCCGCGCCGCCAGGCTGAAGCCCGTATATCCACCCAGGATCGCGATCGCCACCGACAGCGCGACGAGATAGGGATCGTGTCCTTCGAACATGATCGTCTCGGCCGCCCGTCTCCACGGGCTGGCCCCTCCCTAGCCTCCCTACATAACCGGACAGTTAGAGACAGTCCACCGCTGCGGGGGCGCCTTGTTCCCTTCGCAAATGCGATGTTATCTCGAAAAGCTTGTGGTTGCGCGTCCACGTTCAATTGCGAAAGACATCGTCACGAACATTGTCATCTGGTAACCAAGTAACAGTTGGCCGCACACAAGGAGACGAACCCATGGAAAAGGTCGCGCCGTTCGGAGCCGCCATCCTCATCCTGCTTCTGACTACTCCGCCGGGCCACGCCGGCCCCTGCGAGGATTCGATCGTGCGCGTTCAAGCCCAGGCCGATGCCGCCATCGAGAAGCGCGCCGGCGCCGGAGGTTGGCAGAAGGAGAGTCTCGACGCGACGCGCAACTACCAGCCGACGCCGCGATCGATCGCGGCCTCAGAAGGCAAATATGGGCGGCGTCTGCAACGTGTGCTCAATGCGCTCGACCTTGCGCGTGCCGCCGATCGCGCAGGGGATGTGGCGCAATGCAATGCGCAACTCGACAAGGCAACGCGCGCGCTCGCGGCGGCGCGATGAGCGGTCACACGCGGCCGCACGTCGCGCGGAGGCCTAGCCGTTAACGGAGTGCGCGTTTCGCCACTGAGCCGGCGTGCTTCCCGCGATCCGCTTGAACACGGTAGTGAAATGAGCCTGGGTCTGGAATCCGACACTCAGGGCGACCTCGACGATCGTCATCGTCGTGTGCCGAAGCAGTTCGTCGGCCCGGCGGATGCGCTGTCGCAGCAGATATTCGTGCGGCCGAAGGCCGGTCGCGATCCGGAATTGCGAAGCGAAATGCATCCGGCTCAATCCCGCGACGACCCAGATCCGAGAGCGTGATCTTCTTCGACAGATGGCTGTCGACATATTCGCCGACACGCTTCAGCCGCCATTTCTGCAATCCCCCGACCGTTCGCTCGGCAGGAACAGTGGTGACAGCTCGATCATCGATGGCTGAGCTGTTCTCGGCCTGCAGGCCAAGCAACCTGATGGCCACGGCGAGCCGCAGCGCATCGGCGCGAATTCCGGCATGACGGTCATAGGCCTGCCCGGTGTCCGCGAGCGCATCCGACAGGCATTTGATGACGGGATCCTTGAGCCGTTCGATCGCAGCCTTGTGCTGGAAGACATCGAGGCTGCTGGCGGCGTTCAGCAGCGCGTCGCGCTCAGCGGCATTCCCCTCCGCATGACCTTGCGCTGCGATCGCGAGCACGAGGTGCAGGCGTTCAAAGGCAAGCGCCATCCTGTCATCGACGATAGGTCGGCCGGGCAGCAGCACTGCGGCCTGCGTCGGCTTATCCAAACGGTCGGTTGCAACCGTCTTACGGCGATATGGTGTTTCGTAGACAGTCGCGTGAACCGGCAGATCATCGTTGAAGTGAACGTTGTCATCTCGTCGAAGCTGAATCTGCGGCATGGTACCATCTCTCTGTCGCCATGGTGACCGTACGCCGGAAGGCCCCTTCAAGTTACCAATCGAGAGATCACTCTTCGTTGAGCGTCTCTCCTCGGAGCGGCCGCATTCCGACTTGTGCCTTGGAGAATATCTAGCACCGCCGCGCGCTCCATTCTACGGGCGTTTTCACCTACGTATATTGTGGGCTTAGGACATCATACCTTGGTATCTGCTGCGTGCGTTCGGCGGGTGGGGCGTGCGTTCTTGAAATACCGTCGCGGAAGGCGGGAAGTAACTTTTCAGAGAGCTTAACCTCCGGAGAGCCGTCCTATGACAGGTCTGCTTCGGTCGACGCGAAACCAGCTTTCGCGCACGTCCGGACGACGATCCTTAATCGCCGCACTCGCTGCTTGCACTTCGCTGTGGCTCGCCGTCGAATCGATGTCGTCAGAACCTGCAAGCGCGCAGGCAGCGACGCCTGGCGTGCAGCCAGTTCCGAACCTCACCTCGCCGCTCGGTTCGGGAACGGGCTCCGCGATCCGGCCGGCAGGCATTCCGCTGGGATCGACGGAACTTGCAATACCCGGCACGAGTCCGGTGATGCCGCAATCCGGCGCCGCCATGAGTTTCGGAAACGAAAACTGTTTCATCGCCAGCAAACCGGGAGCGATTTTCGATGGCGGAGGGCTGTCGGGACATTCATCGGCCGGCTGCGCTGCGCGCGGCACGACGAGCATCGTGCGTCCCATGATTTCGACATCGTCATCCGTGGGGCCGATCGGAACTCGCTCGGACTCGATTCCCTTGGGCTCGACTGAATTGGGCAGTGCAGGTCTCAGTCCGGCGCTGTCGCTCCCATTACCTGCGTCATCGCCGATAGGCTCTTCGCCTCCGACCGAGGCGATGCGTTGCCCGACCGATGGCGCGACAACCACGACAACGGCGCCGGGCGGCTGTTGAGACAAACACATTTGCGAGGCATACCGTGAAGCGAAAGATCGCGATCGCCGTAGCCGTTCTGCTCGTGGTGCTGGCGGGCGGCGGATTCTGGTACTTCAAGCGCTCGCTGACGTCGGAGCAAGCCGCCGCAGTGCCGGAGCCGGCGCCGATCCCGGTGGTCGCGACGACCGTCACCAGCGGTAATGTCCCGATCTTTCTGACCGGCGTCGGCACGGTGATTGCCTACAATACCGACCTGGTGCGCAGCCAAATCCAGGGACAGATCACACAAATCACCTTCGTCGAAGGACAAACCGTCAAGGCCGGCGATCTATTGGCGCAAATCGATCCGCGGCCTTATCAGGCGGAGATCGAGCAACTGACAGCGAACCTCGCGCGCGACAATGCGCAGCTTGAGAATGCGCAGGCCAATCTGTCGCGCTACACCCAGCTCGGCAACAAGGGCTATGCCACCCCGCAACTGATCCAGACCCAGCAGGCGCAGGTGGCGCAGTTGCAAAGCGCGGTGAAGGCGGATCAGGCCCAGATCGACGAGGCCAAGATCCAACTCAGCTACACGCGCTTGACGTCGCCGATTCCCGGCGTGACCGGCGTGCGCCAGATCGACGTCGGCAACATCATTCATCCGACCGATCCGAACGGCCTCGTGGTCGTCACCCAGATCGAACCGATTTCACTGATCTTCACGCTCCCGGAAAGCTATCTGCCGCGAATTCAAGAGGAGATGGCCAAGGGTCCGCTGAAGGTGATCGCCTACAGCCAGGACAACAAGATCAAGCTCGACGAAGGCAAGCTGCTCCTGGTCGACAACGAGATCGTGCAGACGACCGGCAGCATCCAGCTCAAGGCCGAATTTCCAAATGCCGCGCATCGGCTCTGGCCCGGCCAGCTCGTCAATGTCAACCTGCTGCTTGAAACCCGAAAGGATGGTCTGACGATCGCCGCTTCCGCGGTCCAGCAAGGCCAGAACGGCTCCTATGTCTACGTGGTGACGCCGGATAAGACCGCCCTGTTGCGTTCCGTGAAAGTCGGACAGATCAGCCAGGGGCAGGCACTGATCGATGACGGACTGAAGGCCAATGAGACCGTCGTGGTCGATGGTCAATACAGATTGCAGCAGGGCAGCCGCGTCAAGGAATTGCATGGCAAGGCCGCAACGGAAGCCGATCTGCAAAGCTCGGTGCAGAAGGCCATTCCATGAACCTGTCGGCGCCTTTCATCGCCCGGCCGATCGCGACCATCCTGCTGATGGCCGGGCTGTTGCTGTGCGGGCTTGCCGCCTATCCGCTGCTGCCGGTCGGCGCACTGCCGAATGTCAACTACCCGACGATCCAGATCTCAGCGCAATTGCCCGGCGCCGATCCGCAAACCATCGCATCGTCCGTCGCGACGCCGCTCGAGCAGCAACTGAGCCAGATCCCCGGCGTGACGCAACTGACGTCGTCGAGCGCGCTCGGTGTGGCCCAGGTCGTCGTGCAATTCGAACTCTCGCGCACGGTCGACAGCGCCGCCGTCGACGTGCTCTCGGCGATCAATGCCGCGAGCCCCTATCTGCCGCAGAACATCCCCTACCCACCGACGATCCGGAAGGTGAACCCGGCCGAGACGCCGATCATGCTGATCGCGCTGACTTCGGACTCGCTGCCGATGACCACGGTGGATGCCTATGCCGAGAACATCCTGCTGCCGAAGATCTCGCAGATTCCCGGCGTCGGCCTGGTCGGCATCGGCGGTCAGCAGAAACCCGCCATCCGCATCCAGGTCAACCCGCAGGCGCTCGCCGCAAGGGGAATCAGCCTCGAGGACGTCCGCACCGTCATCGCCGGCGCCAACGTCGATCTGCCGAAGGGCACGCTCAACAGCCCGCGCGTGACCTACACGCTCAACACCAACGATCAGTTGCTCAACCCCGCCGCCTATGACGAGTTGATCATCGCCTATCGCAACGGCTCTCCGGTGCGGATCCGCGATATCGGCAAGGCGATCGAGGCTCCCGAGAACGACCTGCTGGCCGGGTGGTATGACAAGCAGCCGGCGATCATCCTCGCGGTTCAGCGCGTGCCCGGCGCCAATGTCATCGAGACCGTGGACCGCATCAAGAAGCTATTGCCCACGCTTCAGGCATCCATTCCGCCAGCGATCAAGGTGACGATCGCGGCCGATCGCACTACCACCATCCGCGCCGCCGTCGCCGACGTCCAGTTCACGCTGATGCTGACGGTAGCTCTGGTGGTGATGGTGATCTTCCTGTTCCTGCGAAATCTGTGGGCGACGGTGATTCCGGCGGTGACCGTTCCGTTATCGCTGATCGGCACCTTTGCTGCGCTTTACGTGCTCGGCTACAGCCTCGACAATTTGTCGCTGATGGCGCTGTCGATCGCGGTCGGTTTCGTTGTCGACGATGCCGTCGTCGTCATCGAGAACATCGTGCGCCACCTCGAGAAAGGCCTCACCCCGATGCAGGCTGCGCTCAAGGGCTCGGCCGAGATCGGATTCACGATCGTCTCCATCACGCTGTCGCTGATCGCAGTGTTCATCCCGCTGTTCCTGATGGGCGGCTATGTCGGCAAGCTGTTCCAGGAATTCGCGATCACGATCACCGCCTCACTGATACTGTCGCTCGTAATCTCGCTGACGCTGACGCCGATGATGTGCTCGCGGCTCTTGAAGGACGACAGCCACAAGAAGCATGGCAGGATCTATCTTGCCTTCGAGTGGGGCTTCGATTCCCTGCTCGCGCTTTATGCCCGCGGCCTGAAGGTGGTGCTGCGCCATCGCTTCGTTACGTTGATGGTGATGCTGAGCACGATCGCACTCACCGGATATCTCTACGTCATCATTCCGAAAGGCTTCTTCCCGCAGGAAGACACCGGCCAGATCGTCGGCATCACCGAAGCCGCACAGGATATCTCGTTCCCGGCGATGTCCGAGCGCCAGCAGGTGCTGGTCGACACGCTGCTGAAGGACCCCGCGATCGATTCGGTGGCGAGCTATATCGGGCCGGGCGGGCCGACCGCGACGCTCAATCAGGGCCGCATCTTCATCATGCTGAAGCCCAAGCCACAGCGCAAGGCGAGCGCGGACGAGATCATCAACCGCCTGAGGTCGCAGCTCGCCCACATCCAGGGCATCACCCTCTACATGCAGGCCGCGCAGGACATCACGATCGGCGCGCGGCTGTCGAAGACCCAGTATCAGTACACGTTGACCGACGCGGATTCGAACGAGCTGACGCATTGGTCGGCCATCTTCCTCGAACGGATCAGGAGCCTGCCCTTCGTCACCGACGTCGCCAGCGATCAGGCCAACGCCGGGCCGATGCTGGATGTCACCGTCAATCGCGAAGTGGCGTCGAGCTTCGGCATTCTCCCCTCCACCATCGACAACACGCTGGATGACGCTTTCGGCCAGCGCATCGTCTCGACCATGTTCACTGCGCTGAACCAGTATCACGTTGTGATGGAGGTCTATCCGAGCTTCCAGTACGGGCCCGAGGCACTGAAAGACATCTACGTGAATTCCGCCAGCGGCCAGCAGGTCCCGCTCAGCCAGCTCGTCAAGAGCGAGATCAAGCCGGCGCCGATCCTCGTCAACCATCAGAGCATGTTCCCGTCGGTCACCATCTCTTTCAACCTGAAGCCCGGCGCGTCGCTGGGCGAGGCGGTAAGCGGCATTCAGAACATCGAAAAGGAAACCAGCAAGCCGGCGTCGCTCGCGACGTCGTTCCAAGGAAACGCCCAGGCCTTCCAGTCGTCGCTGTCGGGCACCCCGCTCCTGATCGGCGTGGCGCTGATCGTCATCTACATCATTCTCGGCGTGCTTTATGAGAGCTTCATCCATCCGATCACGATCCTGTCGACATTGCCTTCGGCAGGCATCGGTGCGTTGCTGCTGCTGATGGCGGTGCGCATGGATCTCACTGTCATCGCCATCATCGGCATCATCCTCCTGATCGGCATCGTCAAGAAGAACGGCATCATGCTGGTCGACTTCGCGCTCGAGGTCGAGCGCAACGAGGGCTTGAGCCCGGAAGAGGCGATCTATCGGGCCTGCACCATGAGGTTCCGGCCGATCCTGATGACGACCATGGCGGCGCTGCTCGGCGGCGTGCCGCTGATGGTTGGAACCGGCACCGGGTCGGAGCTGCGCCAGCCGCTCGGCTACACCATCGTCGGCGGCCTGATGCTGTCGCAGGTGCTGACCCTGTACACGACCCCAGTGGTCTACCTCTATCTCGACAGGCTGGGCCAATGGCTCGGCAACACCGGCAAGCGGCACGCCAAGAAGGTGGTTGCGGCGGCAGCAGAATAAGGAAGCGGATATGGATGCACGTGAACTATTGAAGCTCGACATGACCGCGGAGACGATGATCATCGTGACGCCGGAACTGACGGTTGGACATTTCGTTCCAGGCATGCCGCGGGTCTATGCGACACCGATGATGATCCTGCACATGGAAATCGCCGCAGGTGCCGCCATCTCAGCGGCGCTGCCGAAGGGATTTGTCAGCGTCGGCATGGAGGTGAACGTCCGCCACCTCGCGGCAACTCCGATCGGCCACACCGTGCGCGCGACCGCCCGCGTCATCGAGCTCGATTCCAGGCACATCCTGTTCGCGGTCGAGGCCTGGAACGAGGAGCGCAAGATCGGCGAAGGCACCCACCGCCGCGGCCTCGTCAACGTCGCAGAATTCGAGAAGCGGTTCGGCGTGAATGAGAATGCCGCCGCGTGACCGCGGCCTCTGTCTCT
>NZ_PSRR01000223.1:5000-14651 GCF_004296405.1 Bradyrhizobium sp. Leo170 | reverse complement strand
GGGGGGCGGAAAGTGACGCAAAGCTCGGGCGCAACGCGCCGCGAGAACGCGGATGCATATGCTCTCGTCACACTCACCGTCATGCCCCGCGAAGGCGGGGCATCCAGTATCCGGCGGCCTCTCGGCTGAAGCACGACTGTCTCTGGAATACTGGATCGTCCGGTGAAGCCGGACGATGACAGCAGAGAGCTGTTTGAAATTTGAATCCGCTCTCTCCCCCGTCGTCCCTCGCGATGGGTTTCGCTGCGCTCTACCCATCCTACAGCAGGTCCGGCTGCTCCGCCGCGATCGCATCGCCGAGCGCCACCGCGCCATCCGCGACCACCTCGGCATAGACGCCGCATTCGTTGTGGCCGAGGCGCTGCATCAGGGTGTGCGGGATGGTGAGGTCGCGCGCGCCGGTGTCGGGATCGACATTGACGGCGGCGCAGCGGGTGATGCGCTTGACCACCTTGGCCCGTGCGCTGCCGATCGCGATCGTCTGGTCGAGCAGCTCGAATTCGTGCCAGGCCGGCCAGCCCTCGACATAGAGGTTGGCGCGGAAGCGCAGCGGATGCACTGATTGCCCGACCATCTCCTCGATCGCGCGCAGGCTGTTGAGGTTGATGATCGAGACCACCTTGCGGGCGACGTCGGAGAAGCTGTGGCCGGGGCTGGTCAGGACCTTTGGCGGACCCTTGATCTGGCCGGCATGGTGGAGTGCGAAATATTGCTCGATCGCGGCGCGCCCGGCGGCCGTTTCGAGGTCGCCCTGGGCCACCATCTCGCCGTTCCGGCGCAGGGTCAGGACGTGGCTGTCGTCGTCGAACTCGGCGCGGAGCGGCACCAGCCACTCGTCCCGCTGCAGCATCAGGAAATGCGGCTTCGGCAGCCATTTGGGCTGCTCGGGCTCGAAGCCGCTCGGGCCGTTCTCGATGGCGTAGCGGCGGTCGGACAGGAGCGTCTGGCCAGCCCTGAGCTCGGCCCGCGGCAGCGCCTCTGCGGTCAGGCCTTTGACGGGATAGCGGTAGATGCCGGCGATCTGTGCGGGGGAGGTGGAGGACATCAGGCCTTTTAGGAAATTTTCTTCGATCGGGCCACCGAACCCTTACGAATTCATTGCGGAAAGCTCTTCCGTTTCGGAACCCGATGCCCACATTGTGATCAAGCCTGAAACGAGGGCGACGACCACCGGTCGGTTGACGGATATCAACACGGTCGGGCGGAAACCCAATGAAGATGCCTTCCACGGTGCCTATCGCGTGATCCGCGAAAGTGTGCGTGCGGTTTCGCGAAAAGATCACGCGCTAATTTAAGAATTGGGCGCGATCAGACGCAAAACCGGTACCCACTTTTGCTGATCGCGCCCAGGGCCGGGAGGGCAGGCCGAGGGAAAGCAAACGATGAATATAGAAAAATACACCGAGCGGGCGCGCGGCTTCATCCAGTCGGCGCAGTCGCTTGCGGTACGCGAGGGGCACCAGCAGTTCTCGCCGCTGCATCTGTTGAAAGTGCTGCTGGACGACAGCGAAGGCCTAGCCGGCGGCCTGATCGATCGCGCCGGCGGCAATTCCCGCGCCATCCTCAAGGCAACCGAGGATGCGCTTAACAAGCTGCCGAAAGTGTCGGGCAGCGGCGCGGGGCAGGTCTACCTTTCACCCGAATTGGCGCGGGCGTTCGATGCGGCCGAAAAGGCTGCCGAGAAGGCCGGCGACAGCTTCGTCACCGTCGAGCGTCTCCTGCTCGGGCTTGCGCTCGAGAAGAACAGCGAGGCCGGCTCGATCCTGAGCAAGGGCGGCGTCACCCCGCAGAACCTGAATGCTGCGATCGAGTCGCTGCGCAAGGGCCGCACGGCCGATAGCGCCACCGCCGAGAACGCCTATGACGCGCTTAAGAAATATGCCCGCGACCTGACCCAGGCCGCGCGCGACGGCAAGCTCGATCCGGTGATCGGCCGCGACGAGGAGATCCGTCGCACCATCCAGGTGCTGTCCCGCCGCACCAAGAACAACCCCGTCCTGATCGGCGAGCCCGGCGTCGGCAAGACCGCGATCGTCGAAGGCCTGGCGCTGCGCATCGTCAATGGCGACGTGCCGGAGAGCCTGAAGGACAAGCGTCTATTATCGCTCGACCTCGGCGCGCTTATCGCGGGCGCGAAGTACCGCGGCGAGTTCGAGGAGCGGCTGAAGGCCGTGCTGCAGGAGGTGACCTCGGCCGAGGGCACCTTCATCCTGTTCATCGACGAGATGCACACGCTGATCGGAGCCGGCAAGGCCGACGGCGCGATGGACGCCTCCAACCTGTTGAAGCCGGCGCTCGCCCGCGGCGAACTGCACTGCATCGGCGCGACCACGCTCGATGAGTACCAGAAGCACGTCGAGAAGGATGCCGCGCTCGCCCGCCGCTTCCAGCCGATCTTTGTCAGCGAGCCCTCGGTCGAGGATACGATCTCGATCCTGCGCGGGTTGAAGGACAAGTACGAGCAGCACCACGGCGTGCGGATTTCCGATTCCGCGCTTGTGGCGGCCGCGACCCTGTCCAACCGCTACATCACCGACCGCTTCCTGCCCGACAAGGCCATCGACCTGATGGACGAAGCGGCGGCGCGGCTGAAGATGCAGGTCGATTCCAAGCCGGAAGAGCTCGATACGCTGGACCGCGAGATCATCCGCCTCAAGATCGAGCAGGAGGCGCTGAAGAAAGAAAGCGATCTGGGCTCGAAGAGCCGGCTGCAGGCGCTGGAGAAGGAACTCGCCGATCTCGAGGAGAAATCGAAGGCGCTGACGGCGCGCTGGAGCGCGGAAAAGAACAAGCTCTCCAATGCCCAGAAGCTGAAGGCCGAGCTCGACGCGCTGCGTGTGGAACTGGCCAACGCCCAGCGCCGCGGCGAATTCCAGCGTGCCGGCGAGCTTGCCTATGGCAAGATCCCGGCGCTGGAAAAACAGCTCGCCGATATCGAGGCCAGCGAGAACCAGGGCGCGACGATGGAGGAGGCGGTCACCGCCAACCACATCGCGCAGGTGGTCTCCCGCTGGACCGGTGTTCCGGTCGACCGGATGCTGGAAGGCGAGAAAGAGAAGCTCCTGAAGATGGAGGATGCGCTCGGCCGGCGCGTCGTCGGCCAGGCCGAGGCGGTGCGTGCGGTGGCGACCGCCGTGCGCCGCTCGCGTGCCGGCCTGCAGGACCCGAACCGGCCGATGGGCTCGTTCATGTTCTTAGGGCCGACTGGCGTCGGCAAGACCGAGCTCACCAAGGCGCTGGCGGAGTACCTGTTCAACGACGAGACCGCGATGGTCCGCCTCGACATGTCCGAATACACGGAGAAGCACTCGGTCTCGCGATTGATCGGCGCGCCTCCGGGCTATGTCGGCTATGACGAGGGCGGCGCGCTCACCGAAGCGGTGCGACGGCGGCCCTACCAGGTGGTGCTGTTCGACGAGATCGAGAAGGCGCATCCCGACGTCTTCAACGTGCTGTTGCAGGTGCTCGACGACGGCCGCCTGACCGACGGCCAGGGCCGCACGGTCGACTTCCGGAACACGCTGATCATCATGACCTCGAACCTCGGTTCGGAATTCCTGGTGAACCAGCCGGAGGGCGAGGACACGGACGCGGTGCGCGAGCAGGTGATGGCGACGGTGCGGGCGCATTTCCGCCCCGAATTCCTCAACCGCGTCGATGAGATCATCCTGTTCCATCGGCTGCAGAAGAGCGAGATGGGCCGGATCGTCGAGATCCAGTTTGCGCGGCTGCAGAAGCTCTTGGAGGATCGCAAGATCACGCTCACGCTGGATGCGGCGGCGCGCGACTGGCTGGCCGCCAAGGGCTGGGACCCGGCTTACGGTGCCCGCCCGCTGAAGCGGGTGATCCAGCGCAGCCTGCAGGACCCGCTCGCCGAGATGATCCTGGCTGGCGACATCAAGGACGGCGACCAGGTCAAGATCTCGGCCGAGGGCAACGTGCTGACCTTCAATGGCAAGGCGCAGCAGACCGCCGAGGTCGCCCAGTTCGACGCGCCGGTAGCGAAGCGCAAGCTGAACTGAGTCATGAGACGGCTAGAAGCCCTCTCCGCGGTCCGCGGAGGGGGCTTCGAGTTTCTGGGAGGTTGGAAGATTTATTCCTGCGTTACCGCCGGGCCGACATCGTCCTCTTCGCTCGGCTCGAGTTCGGAAAGGATGTCCACGAGCTCGCGGGCGCGGCCGGTCGCGAGCGGCTTGCCGGCGTTCATCAGCGGCTCGTCATTGGCGAGCCAGGCCTGGGCCTCCGCCAACTCGTCAACGGTGGCGCCAGTCGCGATGATCTTGGCGATGGTGACATCGTCGACTTGGCCGACCGCTCTGACGACGTCATCCCGTGTGATGCGCCTCATGCCCGGTACCCCTCGACGCGTAACAACGAGGCCTCCGCCCGCCGTCATGGCGGGCAGGGACCGAAGTAAGGCAGCCCTCGATCAGCGGCCCGTTGTCAGCCGCGGCGGGTGCTGCGACATCATCCAGAGCTCGATCGCAGCCAGGATCGCCACCGCCGCGCCGATCACCACATGGACCGTCATCGCGGTGGTACCGTGGAAGCCCAATACCCAGGGCGACACCAGGGCCCACAATCCGACGATCAGGTTCAGCCACTCCTCCCACACCGCGAATGCCGCCAGCGCCGCGATCGCAAGGACCGCGATGACGATGCCGGTGATGTAGGCGTTGGTGGAGACGGTTCCGGCGGTGAAGCCGAACAGCCAGGGCGACAGCAAGAGGATCGCGCCAAGGACCAGGTTTGCGACGTCGCACAATTTCGCGTTCGTCCAATTCTCCATGACACCCTCCATTGGAGGTTTCGCGTATCCATGAAACCGAGCTGATGCCCTCCCGGTTCCATGGCCGGCGCGGCAAATTTGGAGGGAGGAGATCAGCGGTTGCTGACGGGCCGCGAACCGGTCGAGCCGGTGGCGTCGGAGACGATGCGGGAGCTGCCGCGGCTGTTCATCTGGCCATCGATCCGGTCCCGCTCCTTCTCGAAGCCTGCCAGCATCGAGCCCTCGAGCGAGCGCCCGCGCGGCAGCTTCACGCGCATCGGGTCGACGAAACGGCCGTTGACCAGGATCTCGTAGTGGACGTGGGCACCGGTCGACATGCCGGTCGACCCGATAAAGCCGATCACCTGGCCCTGGCGGACGCGCTTGCCGGACTCCATGCCCTTGGCGAAGGCGGACATGTGGCCGTAGGCGGTCTCATAGCCGTTGTTGTGCTTGACGCGGACATACTTGCCGTAGCCGCCCTCCCAACCGACCTTTTCGACCACGCCGTTGCCCGAAGCGAAGATCGGGGTGCCGTAGGGGGCCGCCCAGTCGACGCCGGTGTGCATCTTGACGTAGCCGAGGATCGGATGGCGGCGGCCGCCGAAGCCGGAGCGCATGATCGCGTTGTTGACGGGCTTGCGCACCAGGAACTTCTTCGCGCTCTTGCCGGTCTCGTCGTAATAGTCGACCACCGAATCGTCAGGCGTCTGGAACCGGTAGTATTTCTTGGTCTCGCCGCCGACCGTGAGCGCAGCGTACAGCACCTCGGTCTTTTCGCTGCTCGTTACGCCTTCGTCCTCACCGGCGTAGTAGACGTCGAAGGAGTCGCCGGGCTGCACCTTGCGCTGGAAGTCAACGTCATAGGAATAGATACGGACCATGTCCTCGATGACGTTCTGCGGCACCTTGTTGCGCAGTGCGGTCTCGTAGATGCTCTGATAGAGCCGTACGCCGCTGCCATCATCCTCGTCGTCATCGTCGCTGTTGTCGGCGGTGTCGGACACGGTGTTCATGCTCTGCACATCGACGGCGACATATTTGCCGATGTCCGAGAGGGCTGCGATCGCCTCGACCTGGGTGTCGTTGGCGACGATCACGCGATAGGGCTGTAGCCGCGCTCCCGGGGCCGGATTTGCCGGCGCCATCAGGATGCGCAGTTTCTGGCCTTCCTTGAGGCCGCCATCGCGGCCGCGGGCGCCAAGCGTGGCCGCGATCGCCTTGGCCTCCTCGGCTGTCGCGCCCATGTCGCGCAGCACCGAGGTGACGGTGTCGCCCTTCTTGACGATATGCACCCGTTCCCCGGTCGGATTGCCGCCGGTGACCTGCTCCTTGGTCTTCGGCAGCAGCGTGACGTTTTCCGGCACCACGCGGGTCTCGAAGCCGGCATAGGGATCGGAAACGTTGCCTTCGGTGGCATAGGCGAGCTTGATGTCGGGCTGCGCGCCGCCGACATCGGCGGTGGCGTTGGCCAGCGTATAACGGACGCCGCCGTTATTGCCGCGCCAGTTGGCTGCGTCACGCACCCGCATCAGGATCTCGTCGAGCGCCACCACCGCGGCGATCTTCGCCTTCGGCAGCACCTGCCCGAGATCCTTGGTCACGAAGGAGACCTCGGCATCGGGCTCCACGGCCTCGGGGTTGTTCGGATCGTCGGCCGCCGCGGTCTGATTAGTGCCGACATCGGTCAGCATGCGTTGGGCGTTGAACGGCGGGATCTTGGCCGAAAGATCGCTTGTCGTCATCGAGAGGTTGCCGGAGATGCGAACATACGGCCGCACCCGCATCACGTCGCGGTTGCCGACGCGAGTGACCGTCGATACCCGCACCACGTTGCGCGAGGCGCTTGATTCCGACGGCGGCGGCAGGCGGTCGCTCTTGTGCAGGGTGGCGGCGCGGTCATTGGCGCTGACGGCACCGCGCAGCGCGCCCTCGACCCGCTCCGGGAGCTTGGCAAAGGTCATCTCGCCGTCGAGGGACGCAAAAACGGCGCCGCCGATCAAGGCTGCGCCGCACAGGCCGGTGAGGATAGTGCCGCTGAACCATTGTACGGAAACACGGCGGCGGTCGATCACCGCAGCCTCCGAGCCGTCAACCGACAGCGGCGGCTCGTGACCGAGATCGATCATCCCGGTCTCGCGTCCAAAGCCGCTCCCGCGTGACGCCCGTTGGCTCAAACCCGTGTCCCCCCAAGTTCCATCAGCATACGACGAGACTTCCGCACTCCCTTGCGCCCGCATTCGCCCTAGCAGGGCAATCCGGCAGTACGGCGCGTCACATACAGCAACATTCGTGAATTATCGAAGGCCGATGGCCAACCACAATCTCGAACGGCAACGATGTGTAAATCTCTCGATGTTGCTCGGCCGCGTGGAACTGGCGACGGGTTCATCAGAAATCGTCAGTCCCTTGGTAGAAACCACCGGCAGCCCCCACTGGCATCCGGCGATTCATTTTGCATAACTAATCGTCAGAACGTCGCAGGATTGTGGCTCAAGTACGGCGTAAAGTCCCGAAAAATCGAGCAATTCTGCGCATCAGAAGAATCTGCACCTGATGCGACGATTTGTTGACAATGGCCGTTGACAAGCCGGATTGGGCCGGCCTATAAGGCACCCACTGAGCGCGGCGCTGCATTGGCCCGGTAGGCCAAGGCAAGCTTTCGCGCCCTTGATGCTCCTCACTTTGATGAGTGACTCAACAGCCGATGTAAATCGGTTGCGGATTTGCCGTCGGGTGAAGGAGGTCAGAACCCTTCTAAGGGTGTGAGGTCCTCGGATCTCGGGCTGTTTGACAAGTGAAGATGAAGAAAGAGAAACGTGGACGGCGGAGTCCTTGCGGGTCTCGATTTTGAAAGCCAGGGTTTTCGAACCCAGGATTTTTCCCGATCGGGACCGGACGAAAGACTTCGGCGGTACACGTTTTGAATAAGGTTACACCATGATCTCTTCATTGAGATCAGGTCGCCAGCGATGTGAATCGCTGCGCGATTTCGGTGTGGACCTCGTCAAACGTTGTGATCAGCCGGTTCAAAGTTTCAAGTCCAACTTGAGAGTTTGATCCTGGCTCAGAGCGAACGCTGGCGGCAGGCTTAACACATGCAAGTCGAGCGGGCGTAGCAATACGTCAGCGGCAGACGGGTGAGTAACGCGTGGGAACGTACCTTTTGGTTCGGAACAACACAGGGAAACTTGTGCTAATACCGGATAAGCCCTTACGGGGAAAGATTTATCGCCGAAAGATCGGCCCGCGTCTGATTAGCTAGTTGGTGAGGTAATGGCTCACCAAGGCGACGATCAGTAGCTGGTCTGAGAGGATGATCAGCCACATTGGGACTGAGACACGGCCCAAACTCCTACGGGAGGCAGCAGTGGGGAATATTGGACAATGGGCGCAAGCCTGATCCAGCCATGCCGCGTGAGTGATGAAGGCCCTAGGGTTGTAAAGCTCTTTTGTGCGGGAAGATAATGACGGTACCGCAAGAATAAGCCCCGGCTAACTTCGTGCCAGCAGCCGCGGTAATACGAAGGGGGCTAGCGTTGCTCGGAATCACTGGGCGTAAAGGGTGCGTAGGCGGGTCTTTAAGTCAGGGGTGAAATCCTGGAGCTCAACTCCAGAACTGCCTTTGATACTGAAGATCTTGAGTTCGGGAGAGGTGAGTGGAACTGCGAGTGTAGAGGTGAAATTCGTAGATATTCGCAAGAACACCAGTGGCGAAGGCGGCTCACTGGCCCGATACTGACGCTGAGGCACGAAAGCGTGGGGAGCAAACAGGATTAGATACCCTGGTAGTCCACGCCGTAAACGATGAATGCCAGCCGTTAGTGGGTTTACTCACTAGTGGCGCAGCTAACGCTTTAAGCATTCCGCCTGGGGAGTACGGTCGCAAGATTAAAACTCAAAGGAATTGACGGGGGCCCGCACAAGCGGTGGAGCATGTGGTTTAATTCGACGCAACGCGCAGAACCTTACCAGCCCTTGACATCCCGGTCGCGGACTCCAGAGACGGAGTTCTTCAGTTCGGCTGGACCGGAGACAGGTGCTGCATGGCTGTCGTCAGCTCGTGTCGTGAGATGTTGGGTTAAGTCCCGCAACGAGCGCAACCCCCGTCCTTAGTTGCTACCATTTAGTTGAGCACTCTAAGGAGACTGCCGGTGATAAGCCGCGAGGAAGGTGGGGATGACGTCAAGTCCTCATGGCCCTTACGGGCTGGGCTACACACGTGCTACAATGGCGGTGACAATGGGAAGCGAAGACGCAAGTCCTAGCAAATCTCAAAAAGCCGTCTCAGTTCGGATTGGGCTCTGCAACTCGAGCCCATGAAGTTGGAATCGCTAGTAATCGTGGATCAGCACGCCACGGTGAATACGTTCCCGGGCCTTGTACACACCGCCCGTCACACCATGGGAGTTGGTTTTACCTGAAGACGGTGCGCTAACCGAAAGGGGGCAGCCGGCCACGGTAGGGTCAGCGACTGGGGTGAAGTCGTAACAAGGTAGCCGTAGGGGAACCTGCGGCTGGATCACCTCCTTTCTAAGGATGGTCCTTCAGAGAGCTCACGCTCACTATCGGATCGTTTTAGAAACATCTCGGGGCCAATCGATCGCCAGATCGCTTGAGCTCCATTGGCGGGATTTCGCCGTCTTCGTTTCTCTTTCTTCGCGGACGAACACGCGCCAGGGGGCTTGAGCGCTGTGCGATGCATCGGCGACAGCCGGTTGCGCGCGAGCAGGCTCCGATCCTCAAAAAGGGATAAGCGTCAGGGGCTTGTAGCTCAGTTGGTTAGAGCGCGCGCTTGATAAGCGTGAGGTCGGAAGTTCAAGTCTTCCCAGGCCCACCACTTTGATCGAGCGCATGTGTCTCTCTTATCCAGCCCACGGCAT
>NZ_PSRR01000222.1 GCF_004296405.1 Bradyrhizobium sp. Leo170 | reverse complement strand
TGCTGCGCTCGCTCGGGGCGGACCCGGTCGTGGTCGACGTCTTCGACGCGCCGGCGCTATCACGCGCCGTCGCATCAGCACGCCCCGATGTCGTGATCCATCAGCTCACCGACCTCCCGAAAGATCTTAACCCACGTGAGATGGGAGCAGCGATCGTTCGCACCGCTCGCATCCGTAGCGAAGGAACGCGGAACCTTGTCGGGGCCGCAATTGCCGCAGGTGCGCACCGGTTGGTGGCGCAAAGCATCGCGTGGGCCTACGCACCGGGGGCCGAGCCGCACGCGGAGACGGACCCGCTGGATACCGGGGCCGAGGGAGAGAGCGGTATTAACGTGCAGGGACTGATTGCGCTCGAAGATCTCACTTTGAAATCGCCGCCGCTCGAGGGCGTCGTCCTCCGCCACGGCCAGCTTTATGGCCCCGGAACCGCTTCGGACGAGCCGTCAAATTCTGCGCCCATTCATGTGGATGCGGCTGCCTATGCCGCTCTGCTGGCCATCGATCACGGCGGCCCGGGCATCTATAACATCGCACAGTCCAACAGAAGCGTGGCGACAGAAAAGGCACGCGCAGAGCTGGGTTGGACTCCCGATTTTCGTCTTCCGGTCTGACGATTTCGCGCAGCGGTTCAGCGCGCGAGCCCGTCCGACGCCTCGGCACCCGCGACGTTGTGGCGCCTCGCTTGCCAGGCGAGACCGAAAGTGATGGGTGCGCAGTCAGAACGGCGCTGATGACCCAAAGCGGACGTTCCGCGTGGCAGGCGTCACCGACCGTGGCGTCCGCGGAGCTCCGCCTTCACAGCAGCGGCATTGGACGTGCGTTCGCGGCGCCAGCGGTCTCGTCCCGCTCGGGCGGCAGGCTAAATTCAAACACGGCTCCACAGGGCTCGTTCGGAGACGCCCCCAATCGTCCTCCGTGCGCCAGGACAATCGAGCGGCAGATCGCCAAGCCCATGCCCATGCCCTCGGGCTTGGTCGTATAGAACGCCTCGAACAGGCGGTCGACACTGCTCGGATCCAGCCCGACCCCGGTGTCGTGCACCGCTACCGCCACGGCCCCGGAATCATCGAGATAGGATCGGATCCGCAGTTCGCGCGGCCGCTCCGTCACCTCCTTCATGGCGTCGATGCCGTTCATCATCAGATTCAGCAGTACCTGCTGCACCTGCACTCGGTCGCCCATCACGGGCGGAAGTTCGGGCGCTAACTCGGTCCTCAGCAGAATCCCATTCCGGAGCACTTCACCATGGACAACGGCGACCGTATCCTGGATCAGCTCGGTCGCGTCCACACATTCCCTGACGATGGCTGTCTTCTTGAGGAGCGCGCGCACCCGCCCGATCACCTCGCCGGCCCGATGCCCGTCCTCGACGATGTGCTCGAACGTCCTGCGCGCCTCCTCGAGTTTGGGCGGCTGGTGGTCGAGCCAGCGCAGGCCCGCATAGCCGTTGCTGACAATGGCGCCAAGCGGCTGGCTGACCTCGTGGGCAATGGAGGAGGTCAGCGCATTCATCGTTGTCACGCGCGTGATGTGGGCGAGCTCTGCCTGGGCCTTGTGCAGCGCCTCTTCGGCCCGCTTTCGCTCGGTGATGTCAGTGATTGTCACCAATACGCGATCGAGGTTGGAAGGTCGGGGCGGAAAGGTAATCGCGAGCAGGACTGTCAGTTTGTCTCCCTTCAGTGTTTGGAGAATCGTTTCGGCTGAGAAATACGGGTGCTCTTCCGCGACGGCGATCAACTCCCCGGCAAACGCTTCCAATGTTTCGGAGGTGAATACGGCATCCAGCGAGTGGAGGAGCTCATCCTTGCTCTGCGCCTTGAACAGTTCGACCGTTGCATCGTTTACGTCGACAACCTTCGCACACGAGATGGATTCTCGTACGAACTCCGGATGTGCTGCAAAATACGCACGGAAGTTTTCAACGCCTTCAACTCTCAGTTCGTCGATGGCCGCTTTGATCTGAGAGAAGTCCTCCTCCCAGATCGACACGCCCGCCGTCCGGAAGATGCTCTTATATCGTCTTTCGCTCTCCCGCAGCGCGTCCTCGGCGCGCTTGCGATCGCTGATGTCATTGTTGGTCTCCAGGGTCGCGACCGGAACGCCACGTACATCCTTTTGCAGGGACCACCGACTGGCCACGATCGCCTGCGTACCATCCTTCCTTGTGTGGACGAGTTCTCCTTCCCAGCGGCCGGTGCGGAGCAACCCTCCCATGACCGCTTCGAGCGGCACAGGGAAGATCGTGCGCATGAGTTGGTGAGAGATCCTGCCGATGGCCTGCGCCTTCTTCCACCCGTACTGCTCCTCGGCGCCGTGATTCCAGTAGGTGATGACATCCTTCATGTCGCGCACGAAGATCGTATCGTGGGTGAGGTCGAGAAGTCCTGCCTGCTCGCGCAACATCATCTCTTGTGATCGGCTTTGCACGGCGAGGAACGTCACAACGCCGATCGCCGCAGGGCTGAGAACGCGGTTCGAAATGGAGATGGTTGCCCAGGAGTCGCCGTATGGCGTCACAAAATGAGCGAGCACCGACAGTGCCATGCAGCCAAGGGATACGAGCACAATCTCGCGCGTTTGAAGAAACCGGGAAGACAGCAGCACAACGGCGACGAACAGCGTGGAGATCACCGAATCGGCAGGAGTGATTGCGTCGAAAATGAAGATCCCGATAGTGATGGCAACGCTAAGGATGAGAGAAGTACGCGAAGTGACCGTCGTCGGCGAAGTCGCATTGTCGTCCATTGGTTCTGCTCCGGCCCCTGTCAGGTCTCGAATCGGCTATGGAAGTCGCGGCGCGATCGCGGGCGGACGTCTGGTAAGCTGACGCGTCCGTTTCAGGAGCGCAGCACAGCTGCCTAGTCCCATCGCCGTCGTTCCTGCCTGCGACGACGGCAGCTTGTCCCGACACTTCTGTGGGGTGCAAGACCCAAGAGTCTTGTCCAAGTCTTGTCCCAAAGAGCAAGAAGAGTAAGTATTACTTCCATAGCTGTCGCGAGGGGCCTTTGAAAGTCGCCTGTTGGCCCATTGCGACAGATTTGATCTGTCGCGATGTGGTCCGCTCTCAGAGGCAAACCGGACTCGATTCGCTCGCCGCAAGTATTACGGCTTTTAACCCGGAGCGGACTTCGGCCGTCCTGGTTTTGGACAGAGAAGAAGTCCTTCTCGCTGGTTCAGGTTCATTCTGCGATAGCGCGTGTCAGAAGCACATCCTATGATGGCTACGCGGCACCGGCCGCAAAGCCAGTATCTTACTCGCTATGCGGAAACACAATCTTGCCGTACCCAACAACAGACGCACGAGGGCATCATGAAGCACGCATGTTTGGCCGGCTTGGTCGGCACCAGCTTGCTGGCCGCTTTGCCAGCTCCTGCCGGAGCCCAGACCGCAGTCACAGAACAAGAGGCTCGGTCAATCGCGGTCGATGCTTATCTCTATTTCTATCCGCTCATCTCAATGGATGTCACGCGGAAGGTGTTCACCAACATCGAGTCCGGTAAAATTCCGGGCAGAGGGCCGATGAACACTTTCCAGAGTATGCATGCATATCCATCAGCCAGCGACAAAGGCGTTGTTCGCTACAACTTCGACACCCTGTACTCCGCTGCATGGCTCGACATGACGAAGGAGCCGATGGTCGTATCGGTACCTGACACGAATGGGCGCTACTACTTGCTTCCGATGTTGGACATGTGGAGCAACGTGTTTGCTTCGCCCGGATGGCGAACCACTGGCACGCAGGCAGGCAATTTCCTGCTGACGCCACCCGGCTGGAGCGGCACCATTCCGCAAGGCTTGACGCGTATCGAAGCACCGACGCCTATCGTTTGGATCATCGGCCGCACCAAGACTGACGGCCCACCAGACTACGAGGCGGTCAATAAAATTCAGGCAGGGTATAAGGTCTCGCCGCTCTCGGAGTGGGGCCAGCCCCCTGTGCCAGCCAAAGTGACAATCGACCCCACGGTAGACATGAAGACGCCGCCCAAGGTTCAAGTGGACACGATGTCTGCGGAAAAATACTTTGCACATGCCGCCGAGCTTCTCAAGACGATCCCGCCGCACATCACCGATCAGCCAATCATCGCCCAATTGAAGAAGGTCGGCTTCGAGCCCGGCAAAAGCTTTGATGTTCAGAAACTCGCCCCCGCGATCCGGAAAGCTTTCGCGGACGTTCCCGAGGAAGCGCAGAAACTGATGGCATGGAAGATACCGACGCTCGCTCGCGTCGTTAACGGTTGGTCGATGAACACCGACACGATGGGCGTCTATGGCAACTACTACTTGAAACGCGCCATTGTCACCCAGGTCGGTCTCGGCGCAAACCTCCCAGAGGATGCCATATACCCGATCAACCTTGCCGACGAGAACGGCAGACCACTCGACGGAGCGAACAGATATACGCTTAGCTTTGACAAGGCGAGCGCGCCACCAGCGTATGCATTCTGGTCTATTACGCTGTATGACGCCGAAGGCTTCCAGGTCGCGAACCCCCTCAATCGGTTCAACCTCAGCAGTTGGATGCCGCTGAAATACAACGCGGATGGATCGCTCGACCTGTACTTCCAGAACGAAAGTCCTGGGCCTGACAAGGAAGACAACTGGCTTCCCGCCCCGAAGGGCGCGTTCAACTTGCTGATGCGTTTATATGCCCCGAAGTCGGAGGCGCTGACTGGCAAGTGGAACCCGCCCCCAGTCACGCGGGTGCAGGCACTGCAGAGCTTGAGCGCTCAATAAAATAACACGACCCAAGAACGCAGCGACGTGCAAATGCCGCTGCGTATACCCGAGATTGGACGCATGCCGGCTTCTGGCCCACTTCGGACCTTCCGCGATGTCCGCTATTCGGTCGCTATCAGGTGCAAACCGGACATTGAGCGGCTCGCATCCAGCACGCTCGATATTATGGGTACATGTCCTAGAAGGTGGCTGAACTCAGGCTCTGTGAGCAGCGAAACCCCAACACTTCCACGATCATGACCCCGCCGCCATTTGCCGCTTTCATCCTTAAGAGGATGGGCCAAAGCTGGACTGGCCAGCACTGACCATTTCATCAGTTCTCCTCCAGGTCGAGAAGGAAACGGCCTCAGCGAGGGGCAATAGGGAACACGCCGGGGCCGCTTCCCTAACGGGAAAGAAGAACACTTTCCACTTTTTCCCAAACATTGGCGAAGCTATTGGTTCCGTCATTGCGCTCTATCCCGGGGCGAGTACGACGCCGGGTTAAGCTCGCCCGTCCAGCGCGGCTAACGTTCCTGATATCCAAGACTAGGAACGTTCTGCGGAAGTGGTAGTTTGCGGTTCGGAATGTCTTGGTTGGTCAATGCCTCGTTACTTTTGCGCAATAAAGTTTTGGCGGCGTCTTAGGCGAATAGCTCGGCGCCCTCAGGCGTGATCTTCACGTAGGTGCCGCACCCGCGAAGCGCCATGGTAACACACGATAAGATGCAACTGCCATCAGGGGGCTGAGCGACCCCAGCGTGGGAGGATCGGGCATTGCAAGGCGAGGTGCGCTTGTACAGGCGAGCTTGCCCAGCGCTTACGCGCCTCGGCTGTACGCTCGGTTAAGGCGTACAGAGGCCCGTAGATGGTCTCTTGGGACTTCGTAGCCAATGGCCGGTACTGGGTCTGGCGAAGTTCCGAGCTGGAATGCTGACTGTCAATGTCGCATATTGGGGAGAAGATGGAAGAAGCCTCAACAACTCCTGATCAAGATAAGGCCGCGCGAATTAGGCTGGCCGAGATCGGTGGCGAATTGACCCCCGACGAGATAGCCGAGCTGCCTATCGCGGTGGTCTATAATTTGCTCCACCAGTTTGGCGAGGGCGCGTGGCCTCCAACCCCGGGCATGCCCCGATGACCTCCTGTCGGGCCTCGTCCCCAATTGGGCGCGGCGCGCTGGGGGCTGCCCACCGTCTGGACTTCTTCACTTTGATCAAATTCTGGCATTCGAATTGCTACCTGCAATTCTATGCCGCTCTATCATTTTAAACTCGTCGACAGCCGCATTGTGAGCGACCACGGGTGCACGATTTGCCGGACGAGACGGCCGCGCAAATCGTGGCAATCAAGCTCGTCCGGTCCCTCCGGGAGTCGCGGCCGGAGCTCATTGGCATGAACTGCCCGATTTCGGTAACCGATGAGAGCGGTGCCGGCATTCCACTGGATATTACCTAGAGGGTGGTAAGCGGGCTCGGCCGGCTGCCAAATTTCTCGGTTGACCGATGGCGACGGAACACTCCGAGCTCGCGGCGCAGCGCGTTCACCAAGAAAGCACGGTTCGGGGTATAACTCATCGGGTTAGTCGATTCGTTTGATGAGGTTCATTGAGAAATGGCGAAGTCGGCCAAGCTCGTCGCTGTCAAGCGCGGCAAGGTTCTCTTGGTGCGACGACGGTCCGACGGGCGGTGGATGTTCCCTGGCGGACGCAAACGACCGCGAGAGACGGATCTCGCTTGCCTTCGGCGCGAGATCAAGGAGGAGCTGCCGAAGCTGAAGCTTGGCCGGTTGCGGCTCTGGAAGGAAGTGAAAGCAAGAAACAAGCGGTCGGGCCGCAAGATGAGCGACGCAATCTTCGTAGCCACAAGCGCAAAGGGAAGACTGGCAATCGGCGACAAACGGGAAATCAGTCGCGCGGTCTGGCAAAAGCCCCGTGGTATCCGGCTAACGCCGACCTCGCGCTACATCCGGGACAAGCTTTTCGGGAAGGCCTGACGAGCGAGATCGGAGGTAGGAGGTCCCGTCTACCGGATCGAGGGTGCGGAACCGCTGCAACCAAATCGGGAGGAGAAGCTACGGAAAGCCTCAGGACGAAATCGCCGCCCACATCACAGAGTGGCTAGCATCTCCTAGGAGCGGCACCCAGTTGCTGGCATTACTCCCGATCTTCGGTCCATGTGCGCTTTGCGCACTGGCACTGAAATATGCGGACCGTCAGCCCTCGCCGCGAATCCATCAGCCGATAGGCAAGCTTTGGTTGAGCGCCGCATTCACACCGGCGCTCCTCATGGGTCTTTGCTCCTTGAAATTTATCGCCGCTGAAGAAGTTCATCACTCTATCCCTGCCAAAGAGTGATTCACTAAGTGCTAAAGTGAACATTTGTTCCCGCCCTAGACAAGAAAGCGTGTCAGGGGGCTGCGCGTAACGTAGGAACAGTGCGGAAGTGCACCCCCCCGTTTAGCGGGCGAGATAAGGGCATTCCGGCTCCCTATAATTTGTTGCGGCTGGTAGCTGGTCTTTTTAGCGGAATCGAGTTTCCCCATTGGAGGAATTTCTGATTCGAACTTCATGCTGAAGAACGGGGGCCAGCATGGATGACCCGACCCTATCCGGAAGACATTCGCGAACGGGCTCTTGCGCAGGCTGACGCTGGGGAGACTGCTCCTTCGATTGCGGCAGCGCTTCAGATCAGTCCGTCCTGTGTGACGAAGTGGAAGAAGCTGAGGCGAGGAGACCGGAGGCGTTTTACCCGGCAAGATCGGTGGTCGGGCTTCCGGATCATTCTCGTGACGGACGCCTGTGCGCTTCACTCGCAGAACCCGTCACGCAGCAAGAAGGCTTTGTTGATAGCGACTGCCGCTTTGGCTCCCTCTGCGATAGCGGCCGCGACGAGCAGAACGTCGCGCGACACGTCGCCGGCAACATATACGCCCGGCACGCTGGTTTCCTCCGTGGCCGAGTCCGTAACGACCCCTCCTTTTCTATCGCGTTTGCAACCAAGGAGCTCAGAGAGGTCCGATGCCTGATGGCAACCCGTCGAGAAAAACAGAGCTGCCCGATCAAGGTCAGGACCGCTTTTGAATCTGATCTTCGTGAGCACCCCCTCCGCGCCTTCAACCGATGCGATCGGCTCGTTCCGCAAGGGTATTCCGTGTTGTTTCAGCTTACGCGCCGCATCCGCACTGATCTCGGTGCCATCGCTGCAAGCCACAACATCCGCCATCCAGTGCTTCATCATGACGGCAAGGTCCGCCCCCTCATCTCCCTTGCCAAAAGCGGCAACGGGTTTACCGGCATATTCAAAACCGTCGCAGTACAGACAGTGATGGACTGAAACACCGTAAAGAGCCTCGACACCCGCTATCTCGGGGAGTTCGTCCACGATGCCGGTTGCGAGAAGAACTTTCGAAGCAATCCCCGTTGTGCCGTCGGCGCAGGTGAACTCGAAGCCTTCGTCGGCAGGCGTGATATCGTTGACCCGCGTCCAGCGGATTGAAACAGACTTGTAGCGGGTGAGTTCCTGTCGGGCTTCTCCGAGAAACGCGGATGGAGATCGGCCTTCACGCCCCAGCAGACCATGGATGGCATGCGAGGCGCGGTTGCGCGGCTGTTCGTCATCGCAAAGAAGGACCTGGCGATGGCATCTCCCCAGGATCAGAGCTGCGCTTAGTCCGGCAGGTCCGCCGCCAACGATAACCACATCGATTTTCATGGCGAGCACCTCTCTTTCACAATTTATATGGGACGCCTGCCGAGGGGGGGAACCCCTTGCGCCCCTTCGTTCGTTAGACATTAGGAAAGAACATCATGTCGAGCGCGCGACCAGCAGCGAAATGGAAGGAATTGGCGCTCGACGAGCGGCGTGAGCGACGCAGGCTCCGTCGGGAAAAGCAGCGCGAGGACAATGTCAAACGCGCCGCGAAGATGCATGCAGCACGGCTCAGGACGGGGGGCCACACCCCAAAGAGCTCGCCTAAACTGAAGTCATCCGTCTTTGTCGGATGTTCAGGCTGGCGTTACTGGAAATGGCGGAACTCGTTCTATGCGCGCGTGCCACAGGAAAAGTGGTTCGAGCGCTACTCAAAGCGTTTCGATACGGCCGAAATTAACGCATCCTTCTACTCGTGGCCGACCGTTGCGAACGTGCAGGCCTGGCGGCGCCAGCCCGGCAACAGGAAGTTCGTTTATTCGGTCAAGGTCTGCGATCTCATCACACATGTAAAACGGTTCAAGGGCACGAAGACGCTCATACGGGATTTTGGCATCATTGCCGATATCCTTGGCGAGCGGATGGGATGCTTTTTGTTTCAATTACCGCCGAGCTACCGCTACACCAAAGGGCGGTTGGATGCGATCGTGAGCCAGCTCGATCCCGCGCGCCGCAACGTCGTGGAGTTTCGGCACGTGAGCTGGTGGAATGAGGATGTTTACAGAGCCTTTCGGGAGGCCGGGATAATCTTCTGCTCCTGCAGCGGGCCGCGACTGCCGGACGAGCTTATCCGGACAGCTGATGAAGTTTACGTCCGCCTGCACGGCCCCAAACGCTGGTATCGGCACGATTATTCGAAGAGCGAACTGGAGAGCTGGGCGAACAGGATAAGAGCAAGCGGGACAAAGAGAGCCTGGGTCTATTTTAACAATGACAACGACGCTTACGCCCCCAAAAACGCGGCAGTCCTGCGGCGCATGCTGGAACTATCGCTTACCCGCCTTCGGAAGGACCCAGGACCTTTGCGTGTATCGCAAACGTCCAACGCGCCGCTTGGATCAACGCCGCGGGCCCAAGAAGCGCTCGGCATTAGTCCCCGAACCGAATCTGTCCGCACCAATAGATTGGACGGCAATACCTGTGCTAAGCGCCAGCTGAAAAATTCACGAGAGGAGAGATTCTGTCCCGGGCTTTCCTTGTGTGCGGATAGTTTCCGTAAGGAATGCACTCTGCCCGAGTAAAGCTGAAGCGTGCCGTACGGCACCTGATGGCCGAAGCGTTCGAGAGCTTCTTGCAGGCTCTGAAGGTTCTGGGGCACGCTGTCGACCAGCGTCCCTTCAACGTCGAAAATGATCCCAGAAAACATCGATCAGCTCCAGCTCATGGCTTCTATCCGATCTGGCCCGGCGGCATGGCCCGCGCTTTCTCAAGGGCTCTTGTCGCCTGGGCATCCAGCTCGGACCCCGACTGCTCACCTTTGAACCGTCTTCCTTCATCCAGCGCTTTGAGTTTCCCAGAGTCTTCGCCGAAGCCATGAAGAGCGGCTCGCTGCTGCTACCCCTAACCTCAATGGCATTTGACTTCCATAGCCATAGAAGAAGTCTTCGAATAACTTGATCGCCGCACATCAGGCTGTCACAAAACAGCAATCGTAACATTGATAGAACGACCTCAGATCGATGACGCCGAGGCGACCTCCATGCACTGCCTGATTTCGGTCGGGAACGTTGCGGTCCTGCCGAAAACACCGACGCCAATCATCGAGCAGTCGGCGAGATCAGGCTTTCGCTGGCTTCAATATGTCGTTCCGCAAAATTGAGGGCTAGCAGGTGATCGTTCGCGTGTTTCTGTCGGCAGCCGCGGGCCTTGCATCGGTGTTGGTTCTTCAGCACGCATTGGCCTTTCCGATCGAGGGCGTGAACACGTCGCTTCCCGTCGGAACCGAGCTGGACGATGACGCGGTCGATCAGCCGCGCGAGCAGTTTCACTCTGAGGCCATCGAAGGTCAGAAATCATATCTGGTGAAGCTCGGAAACATGGCGTTTAATACGCCTGCCATTCTCGCCGGCACCGCGCTGAAGGGCGACGTCAGTTGCGGCACATGCCACATCAACGGTTCTTCCAATGGGAAGCTGTTCATCCCAGGATTGTCGATCCGTCCTGGCGGTTTTGATACGACGAGTGCTCTGTTCAATCCGAAAGCCGAGAATTTCGTTCTCGATCCGGTTCGGGTTCCGAGCTTGCGCGGCGCGCGTTATCTCGCGCCTTGCGGCCTCGACGGCAGAAAGGAATCGCTGCGCGATTTTGTCCGCACCGTGATCGTCGATGAATTCTCAGGTCCCGATCCCGCGCCTGCGATCCTTGATGCGTTGGTCGCCTATATCGAGGATATCGATTTTCTGCCCAACCCCCGCATCAGTATCGGCGGAAAATTGGCGGCGGACGCCAGCGAGGCCGAGCGGCGCGGCGAGGCCCTGTTCAAGAAGCCTTTTCCGCATGACCCGGATCTGAGCTGCGCGGGCTGTCACATTCCGTCCGCCGCGTTCGTCGATAACAAGCGGCACGATGTCGGCTCAGGCGGGCTCTACAAGACGCCGACGCTGTTGAACGCCGATTTCAACGCGCCTTACTTTCACGACGCGCGTTTCACTAATCTCGATCAGGTCGTCGATTACTTCGATCGCTCATTCACGCTCGGCTATTCGACCCAGGATCGGGCCGACATGGTCGCCTATCTGAAGGCGATCGGCGACGCCGTGCAGCCGTATGACCCCCTCACCACGGCGATCCTGTTGCAGGACATTTTCGACTTCGCGAGCGTGCTCGGCACCGCCATTCAGGCGCATGACAATGGCGTCATTTCTCTCACGGTCGCAGCCGTTGGTGGTGATCTCAACGATGTGATGGATCGTATCTCCAAGGCGCGGCAGGCATCTGGCGCAATGCATTTATTCGGATGCCCTATGCGCGCGAATTTCTGACGCCCGCGGGCCTCATCAACGATACGTTCGAGAGCGCCATCACCTGGGATCGGTTCGAAAGCTTTCACGACAAGGTCAAACCAGCGACCGAACGCGCGATTCTGGAAGCAACCGGGATCAAGGGTGAAGTCACCTGCCGCTTCACCCACGTCTACCCGGACGGGCCCGCGCCCTATTTCTCCTTCCACGCGCGCGGCCGACACGGCGCGCTGCTCGAACAGTGGCAGGCCATCAAGAACGCGGCGAGCGACGCGCTGATCACGGCAGGCGGCACCATCACCCATCATCATGCCGGAGGTCGCGATCATAGGCCCTGGTACGACCGACAGCGGCCAGAGCTTTGCGCCGCCGCATTGCGGGCAGCCAAGCGCGAATTGGATCCGGAAGGCATGCTCAATCCGGGCGTCCTGATTGATGCCTAGGCGCGCGCTGTCGAAAGAGCTCTTCGCGCGCGAGATCCCGCCGTGCTACGTAGCGTCGGCATTTTAAGGCCGGTTTGCGCCAAAAGCTGTGCTTCTACGACGTCGCGTTTCCTCGCGGACTCGATGACATGATCGAACAGCGCGGCTACTCGCGCTCTATATTCGCAGAGCCTCCATGGCACAGATGATCCGGTTGCGCCATTGCTTGGCTCGACGAGAGGGTGCTGGCGTCCGGGATGGCTCGGCGCGCCGTGGCAACAGCTCAACGGTGAATTGGCATCGCGCAGGACATCAGGCGCTCCCGGCAAGAGGAACGAAACAGTGGCGCGGTCCAGATGGCTTAAGATCTCTGAGGCGCCGAGATCACACTAAGCCGAGTCGGCGAGTTTGCTTCCATCTCGCTTATCTCCGCAGCTACGCGGCTGCGCCGCATCCCTTGTCTTGAAAATATGAGATTGAACTAGGAACCTTCGCGAACCGGCGCGTTCGTATTCGTACAAAGTGACGCTACGATGGGGAGGACCCTCCATGCGAACCATAATCGTTGCGATGCTTGTTGCGAGCGGAACCCTGATCGCCCTGCCGGCGCTGGCGCAGCAGCAGACGGCACCCAACCCGCAGCAGGTGCAAGAGGAGGCGGACAAGGGCGCCAAGACCCGCCAGTCCGGCGAGTCAGGCTATGTCGGTGAGCAGGAAAAGCCGGGCGCTTCCACCCATCCTCCTGGGCGGACTGACACTGCTCCGCCGACAACGGGCTCAGCCACCGGCACCTCGACGGGGGCGGCTGGCAGCGCTGAAAGGCCGCGTTGAGCCTCGTAGAGGGTAGCAAGCCTGCATGTGACCGCGTCGCCTCACGTGCTAGTTTAAGCGTTTTGCCGTTTGACAGGGAGGTTACGCGCGACTGAAATTCAGGCTTGGTGGCGGAGCTGGAGAAGACAATGCTGTGTCCGAACCAAACGCGACGCTCGCTTCTTTTGACGACGCTCGCGGCCGGAGCGTTCCTGGCGGCGAACAGGTTCGCTGCGGCGCAGGAAGATCAGCCCGGCAGCAGCGACCGGCCGAAGAAAGGGGATCTCCTTGTTGTCTCCGAAGGAGAGCGTGCCGGCGACGCCATCAAGCCCGATGATTTGAAGCTCGGCGACCCTCCGCTGCACGCTTGGCCAAAGGACCCCGAGACTTCGGTAGTCCGCAACGGCTCGCGGCTCAACGAGATTCTGATCATAAGGCTTGATTCGCTGAATTGGATGAGGAGACCCGATCACGCTCTGCTGAAGGCATCGTTGCCTATTCGGCGATCTGTACTCACGCCGGATGTTCTGTCGCCGGTTGGCTGAAGTCCGAGACGGGCGACAAAGACGTTCTTAAATGTTTTTGTCACAACTCCGAATTCGATCCCCGCGAGCGCGCGCAAGTCGTGTTCGGGCCCGCGCCCCGTCGTTTGCCGGCACTGCCGTTGGCGATAGCCGACGGCTCGCTCACCATAACTGCAACCTTCGTTGGAAAGGTAGGTGCTCAACAGCCAGGGTGATGGGGCGTGGTCGCATCCGATTCCTGTGCCCCAGACGATCGCACCACCCACCATAGGGGAGGGAGAGAAGAGCACAGGGAGATGGCGTCATGACCAGAAAGCAATGGCTATTGTCGGGTTGTGTTGCGTTCACAACCCTTATCTCAACCGCTGCTGTCGCCGGTCCGATCGAAAATTACAGCCCGGTGACGCAAGCCCGCCTTGAAAATCCCGAACCCGGCAACTGGATGCTGTATCGGCGGACTTATGATGGGCAGGGCTATAGCCCGCTCCAGCAGATCCACACACAGAACGTGAAGAGCCTGATGCCGGTATGGACTTTCTCCACCGGCGTCATCGAAGGCCATGAGGCCCCGCCGATCGTCAACAACGGCGTGATGTTTGTCACGACGCCGATGGGCCAGGTGATCGCGCTTGATGCCAAGAGCGGCGACGAATATTGGCGCTACAAGCGGTCACTTCCGGAAGATTTGTTCCAATTGCATCCGACCAACCGCGGCGTCGGCCTGTGGCAGGACAAGCTCTATCTCGCCACGGCGGACGATCACGTGGTCGCGCTTGATGCGAAGACCGGCAAGGTGGTCTGGGACACCAAGGTCCAGGACTATAAGAAGGGCAGTATTTGACCCTGATGCCGCTGGTTGTCGACGGCAAGGTCATCGTCGGCGGATCCGGCGGTGAATTCGGCGTCCGCGGCTATATCGCCGCCTACGACGCCAATAGCGGCAAGGAGTTGTGGCGAACCTTCACTATCCCCGGCCCCGGCGAACCCGGCCATGATACTTGGACGGGCGACGATTGGAAGACCGGCGGTGGGTCGGCCTGGATGACCGGCAACTACGACAAGGACACCAAGACCATTTATTGGGGTGTTGGTAATGCTGCGCCGTGGCCCGGGGACGCTCATCCCGGTGACAATCTCTATACGACCTCCGTGCTCGGCCTCGATCCTGAGACTGGCAAGATCAAGGCACATTTCCAGTACCATCAGAACGATTCCTGGGACTGGGACGAGGTCGAGGCACCGATGCTGGTCGACCTGCAAAGGGATGGCCGATCCATCAAGAGGTCTGATCCATCCGGGACGCAACGCGATCTTCTGGATCTTGGAGCGCAAGCCGGACAAGATCAGCTACCTAGCCGGCTGGGCATTGAGCCGGAGAGCGGTAAGCCGATTGTCGACCCCGCGCACAAGCCTGTGGTTGGCAAGCGGGTCGAGTTTTGCCCGTCACTGTGGGGCGGCAAGGACTGGCCATCGGCGGCCTACAGCCAGAAAACGAAATATGTCTATGTGCCGGCCATGGAGAACA
>NZ_PSRR01000221.1 GCF_004296405.1 Bradyrhizobium sp. Leo170 | reverse complement strand
GCCCAGTCGTTGGGTTCCAAGGGAGGCTCCACCTCTGCCGCTTGCGGGAGAGGGAGCGCTGGCACCTCCCGGAATAACGCCTGCTGCTGTTTCAGCCTCTCTTCGTCCGGGTCCTTCCAGTTGAAACCGTCGATCTGGCGGAAACCGAGGCGGACGGCGCAATGGTCGCCGCTGCGCTCTTCCAGGGTGTTCTGGGCGAAGCTGTAGGATACGTCGATCTCGCGAACCTCGACGCCATTCTTGCGGGCGTCGCCGACGATCTGCGCGGGGGCGTAAAAGCCCATCGGCTGTGAGTTAAGCAGCGCGCAGCAGAAAGCGTCGGGATGATGACATTTAAGCCAGGAGGAGATGTAGACGAGTTGGGCAAAACTCGCGGCATGGCTTTCCGGGAAGCCGTAGGAACCGAAGCCCTTGATCTGCTCGAAGCAATTTTGTGCGAAGACGGGGTCGTAACCGCGCCTGACCATATTGCCGATCAGCTTCTCTTCGAAATTGCCGATGGTGCCGACGTTGCGGAAGGTGGCCATCGCACGACGCAATCCATTGGCTTCTTCTGACGTGAATCCCGCAGCCTCGATTGCAATCCGCATCGCTTGTTCCTGAAACAGCGGTACCCCAAGGGTCTTGTGCAGGACATTGCGCAATTCATCCTTGTTGCCGCCTTTGGGGTACGGATACTCGATATCTTCGGGTTTCATTTTGCGGCGGCGCAGATAGGGATGCACCATGTCGCCCTGGATCGGTCCCGGGCGCACGATCGCGACCTCGATGACAAGATCATAGAAGGTCCGCGGCTTCAGTCGCGGCAGCATGTTCATCTGCGCGCGGCTCTCGACCTGAAATACGCCGAGCGATTCACCGCGGCACAGCATGTCGTAGACTTTTTCGTCGTCCTGCGGGACGGTCGCAAGCTCCCAGCGCTCACCCTTGTGCTTCGCGATCAAGTCAAAGCTCTTGCGGATGCAGGTCAGCATGCCCAGCGCCAGCACGTCGACCTTCATCATGTTGAGCGCGTCGACGTCGTCCTTGTCCCATTCGATGAAGGTGCGATCCTCCATCGCGGCATTGCCGATCGGCACATAGGTGTCGAGCCGGTCCTGCGTCAGCACATAGCCGCCGACATGCTGCGAGAGGTGGCGCGGGAATTCGATCAGCTCGGTGGCGAGATCGACGGCGAGCCCGATCATCGCGTTCCTCGGGTCGAGTCCCGCCTGCCGCACCTGCATGTCGTTGAGGCCCTTGCCCCAGCTTCCCCACACGGTATCGGCGAGCGCGGCCGTGACATCCTCCGTCAGCCCCAGCGCCTTGCCGACGTCGCGGATCGCGCTGCGCGGACGATAATGGATGACGGTCGCGATGATCGCGGCGCGGTGCCGGCCGTAACGACGATAGACATATTGCATCACCTCCTCGCGCCGCGAATGCTCGAAATCGACGTCGATGTCGGGTGGCTCCAAGCGCTCTTTCGAGATGAAGCGCTCGAACAGGAGATCGACCTTGGTCGGATCGACCGAGGTGATGCCGAGCACATAGCAGACCGCGGAGTTCGCCGCCGATCCCCGCCCCTGGCATAGAATGTTCTGGCTGCGCGCGTAACGGACGATGTCGTGCACGGTCAGGAAATAATGCGCGTATTTCAGCTCGGCGATCAGCGCGAGCTCCTTGTGCAGGGTGGCGCGGAGCTTCTCATCGATCTTGCCGCCAAAATAATGGTCGACGCCGGCCCAGGTCAGGTCTTCGAGATGCTGCTGCGCGGTCTTGCCCGGCGGCACCGGTTCATCAGGATACTGATATTTGAGCTGGTCGAGCGAGAAGGTGATGCGGTCGGCAAAACGCATGGTCTCGGCGATCGCGTCGGGAAAATCGCGGAACAGCCGCGCCATCTCGTGCGCAGGTTTCAGATGCCGCTCGGCATTGGCTTCCAGCCTTTTGCCGATCGCATCGATCGTCGTCTTCTCCCTGATGCAGGTGAGCACGTCCTGCAGCGGGCGGCGCGCGGGATGGTGATAGAGCACTTCGTTGGTCGCGAGCAGCGGCACATCGGCTTTGGTCGCAAGATGATGTAATCGTGCCAGGCGGCGCTTGTCGTCGCCGCGATAGAGCAGGCTTGCGGCGAGCCAGACGCCCTCAGCGCGACTCGCCTTCAGCCGCGCGAGCAGATCGAGCGCCTTGGCCGTCTCGAAACGATGCGGCAATGACAGCACCAGGAGCTGGCCTTCGGCGAAGTCCAGGAGGTCGTTCAGCTTCAGATGGCATTCGCCTTTTTCGATCCGCTTGATGTCATCGCCCCGTTTGCCGCGGGTGAGGAGCTGGCACAGTCGGCCGTAAGCCGCGCGGTCGCGCGGATAGACCAGGATGTCAGGCGTGCCATCCATGAACACGATGCGCGAACCGATCAGGAGCTTGGGCGGGTGCGTTACTTTTGAATTCTCGAGCTCCTTGTAGGCGCGCACCACGCCGGCGAGCGTGTTGTGATCGGCAAGCCCGATCACGGGAATGCGAAGAATGCTCGCCTGATGCACATAGGCGCGCGGATCCGATCCGCCGCGCAGGAAGGAGAAATTGCTTGATATGCCGATCTCGGCATAATCGGGCGCCGGTTCCATCATGCGAACAGCCCATGCACGAACCAGTTGGCGGGAACGGGCTTGCCGTCTTCGTCGATCAGTTCGCTGTCGTAAAGGCCATCGCGAAAGATCCAGAAGCGCAGGCCCTGCTCGTCCTCGACGCGGAAATAGTCGCGCGTCAGCACCTTCCCATCCCGCTGCCACCATTCCATGGCGATGCGCTCGGGACCCTCGACCCGCACCACCTGATGCGTGGCACGCCGCCAGGTGAAGCGATGCGGCGGTCCATCCGGCACGGTGGCGAACGGCACCTTGATCGGCTCCGGCCTTTCGAACAGTCGCAGGGGACGCAGTGGCGGCTCGCCTTCGGCGCGCGCGGGCCAGACGGCTTGCGATGCCGCGGCCAGATGATGCTGTGCCGGTGCGGCAAGCGCTGCGCGCTCGGGGATGTGGGTGTCCTCCGGCAGGTGCACGACCACACGCTTGCCCCCGATGCGGGCGGCGATGCGGTCGATCAGCGCGGCAAGCTCATCATTGTCGTGGACATGGGCATCGAGATCGCGCTGCTGCTGCACCACGATCTCGGTACGGCCAGCGGACAGGCGGATCAGGTCGAAGCCGAAGCCGGGATCGAGGGGATCGTTGAGTGCGTCGAGCCGCTCGCGGAACAGGCGGTCGATCACTTCGGGCTTCGTCACCGCGCGCCCGGTCTCGACGGCAAGCGTGCGTACCGCGCCGTCGGTGCGGAAGAAGCCTGCTTCCAGCTTCCGCGCGCCCTTGCCCTGCTTGTCCATCGCCTGGACCAGCATCCTGGCGAGGTTCTGCAGCGTCATCGCGATCATGGGCTCGGTCGTGACCGGCTCGGGAAAACGCTTCTCGACGATGTAGTCAGGCAATGGCTTGCGCGGGCTGATCGGCGCATCGCCCTGCCCCAGCGCATGCTCGAGCCGCGTGGTGAAGGCCGCGCCGAAACGCGCCGCGATCTCGTGGCGCGCGCGGGCGGCGACATCGCCGATCGTCTTCAAGCCGGCGCGGCGCAGGCCCTTGGTGATCGCATCATCGGCCCCCAATGCCGAGATCGGCAACGGGGCGACCGCCTCGGCTTCCGCACCATCCTCGATGATCCGGCCAGACGAATGCCGCGTCAGCGTGCGCGCGCAGACCGAGGTGGCCGCGATCGCGCCACTGACGGCAAAGCCGCGTCTTGCGAGAGCGCCGCAGATGATCTGCAGCATCGCACGCTCGCCGCCGAACAGATGGGCGCAGCCGGTGATATCGAGGAAGAGACCTGAGGGCGGATCGAGCGCCACCAGAGGTGTGAAGCGGTCGCACCAGTCGGCGATGTCGTTGATCGTCCTGGCATCCGCGATTTCGTCGGCATCATAGACCGTCAGTTCCGGGCAGATCGCGCGGGCATTGGCCAATGGCAGGCCAGCCGACAGGCCGCTTCGCGCGGCGATGTCGTCGAGGGAGTGGATCACCAGCGCGTTGTGTTCCTTGATGACGACAACGCTCGGCACTTCCACCTCTCCCGCTTGCGGGAGAGGGAGTTCGGACAGCTCGCGTGTTTCAACTGGCGAGGCGGTGCGAGCCAGTTGCCGCTTGATCCGATCGATGGGCAGGCGCGGCAGCCACAGGCTGAGGATACGCCGACGGTTCGCTGAAAAGGCACTCATCACATTTCCATTCCATGATCCATCGCCCGACCGGGCCATGACGATTGCGAACGAGCTGCGCATCGAACAGAGGCGCGCCCCACGCGCTCCAACTGGCGCCCGGCGGCGAATGCGCCGCGCGCACGATCCATCGGGTTTCCGCGGTGGACGGAAGCGGCGTCGCCGCCAGACGCAGCAGCAACGCGGGGACGCCTGATGATTGCGAGGCGAGCGTCAGCTTGCGGCTGGCGACCAGATCGAGCTGCCGCGCATCGCCCCAGACTTCCATGATGACGGCACCAAGCGCGTCGCAGGCGAGCGCATCGGCCGTGGTGCGCAACGCATTGTCGATGTCGGCGGCGCGCACGGTGACGAGGAGGCGCGGATCGAGGCCGAGCTCGGACAAGCCGTTCATCGACAGTGCGCCGGATTCGATTTCGGAAAAATCCTGCCGCACCCAGACCAGCGGCTTTCGCGCGGCAAGACGGCCGGCGAGCCCTGCGATGAAGCCGGTGGCGGAAGCGCCCTGGTGGCCCTCGGCAAACACTTCGTGCACCGCGGCTCTCGCAAGCCCGCCCTTGAGCATCGCATCGGCGCCGGCATGTCCCAGCGCGATCCGCTGCAGCGCATGCGCTTCATTGGATGTCTCAATGCGTTCAATGCGCCCGCGCAAGGACGCAAGCGTGCTCAGGCGTGCGCTCGTCATGCGCCGCTCCTTAAGGAAGATATCGGGGCCGCTGCTGGCTTAAGGGAGAAACCAGAAGCTGGCCCAATTGTTCATGGTATGTTCTAATATAAAGCCAACTATGCGGGAGGAGTCAATCGGATTGGTAACGGGATAAATTCATGAATGAAATCAATGGGATTGATCAAGACCTTCATGACCCGATCAAGCCCGGGCATGACAGGAGGGAGAGTAAGTGCCATGCACCACATCATCCTGGGCAGCGAGACTGATTTCGACGGCTGGCGCTCGGCGGCGCGGACGCTGGTATTGAACGACGTGACGCCGGCCGACGTGACCTGGACGGTGCGCGGCCACGGGCCCGATCAGCCCGAAACATCGACGGCCGAACCGCCGCTCGAGCCGCCGCACGGCACGTTCAACGTGCCGGCCAAATTCGTCGAGCTGGCGAAGACCGCGATCCTGCATCGCGATGCCGAGCGCTTCGCCCTGCTCTATCGCCTGTTGTGGCGCCTGCACCGCGATCATGACCTGCTCGACGTCGCTGACGATCCTGACGTCGCGCGTATCCATGCGATGGCGAAGGCCGTGCATCACGAGGCACAGCGGATGCGGACGTCGATCCGCTTCCGCGAGATCGGGCGCGAGCACACATCGCATTTCGTCGCCTGGTTCGAGCCGCAGCACCATGTCGTGGAACTGGCCGCGCCCTTCTTCGCGAGCCGCTTTGCCGACATGCCCTGGTCGATCCTCACATCAGATGTCTGCGCGCATTGGGATGGACATGCGGTGTCGATCACGCCAGGCATCAGCGAGGCCGGGATGCCCGCAGGCCATCGGCTGGAGGAGATCTGGCAGCGTCATTACGCTGTTATCTTCAACCCGGCGCGGCTGGCAGCGAAGCAATCGAGGAACTCACCCGAGGCTTCGACGATTAAGCCCGCAAGCGAAAGTGTTACGCCACCGGAACCAACCATGATCCGCCACGCCGACCGCCTGAGTGCGCTGCGGGACGAAGCCGCGGATTGCCGCGCCTGCCATCTCTATGAGCACGCGACCCAGACCGTGTTCGGCGAAGGCCCGCAAAGCGCACAGGTGATGCTGGTCGGCGAGCAGCCGGGCGACAAGGAAGATCTCGCCGGAAAGCCGTTCGTCGGTCCCGCCGGACAAATGCTCGACCGCGCGCTTGAAGAGGCCGGCATCGACCGCAAGAAGGTCTACGTCACCAATGCGGTGAAGCATTTCAAATTTGTGCCGCGCGGCAAGATCCGCCTGCACCAGAAGCCGAATACGCCGGAGATCAAGGCCTGCCGCCAATGGTATGAGCGGGAACTCGCATCGATCAAACCGGACCTGGTGGTGGCGATGGGCGCGACTGCTGCCCAATGCGTGTTCAACAGGCTTACGCCGATCAACAAGAACCGCGGCCGCCTGATCGATCTCGAAGGCGTCAAGGCGCTGGTGACGGTGCATCCTTCCTATCTGCTGCGGCTGCCCGATGAGGATGCGAAAGCGCGGGAATATCAACGCTTTGTCGAAGATCTGAAGATCGCCGCGGAACTATTGAGGAAACGCGCACGGGCTGCGGCATAAGCATGGCACCATGCATAGCACTGCAAATATCAAGCCGTTGATAAGACTGATATCTATTTACAACCTTACATTGATGGATAATACTCTCCTATTACAGGGGGAGTTTGGGGCGTCTTGTTCACGCCAATGACGTTCCCATGAGGTCGGCGCGCTGCCGCGGCGCCACAGCCCCGGCGTCAGGCAGCGCCCGACCGCTTCCTTTCCATCACACACCTTCGCTGCGCGCATGGCTCGTCATGTGAATGGTCAACATTCATGTCGCGAGCGCGCGTGACAGACGATCATCGATGCAACACTCAAGCACCGTTGCGACACGCGTTTCATTCAAGCAAACTACGGCTGTCATCTAACCTTCAAGTCAATGGTCAAGACTAAGGGCCTCCTTCCGTATTTTGACGGGGCGTCAGAATGACCGATTTTGCACTCAATACTTCAGTACGCGACGAAAGACCGATTCAGCCGGCTTCAAGGCCAAATCTCGATAAGGGCTTCAATCCGCTGACGATGATCCTCTTCTTCGGCATCCTCGCGGCGGGATTGCTGTTCGTTGCCTACAGCATCTATTCCGACGTCGATGCCACCGGCACCCGCGTCACCACCTTCTTGCCCTACATCCTGCTGTTCGTTGCGCTCTTGATTGCGCTCGGCTTTGAATTCGTCAACGGCTTCCACGACACCGCCAACGCGGTCGCGACCGTGATCTACACGCATTCGCTGCCCGCCGAAGTCGCGGTGATGTGGTCGGGCTTCTTCAACTTCCTCGGCGTGCTGCTCTCGTCTGGCGCGGTCGCATTCGGCATCATCTCGCTCCTGCCGGTCGAGCTGATTCTGCAGGTCGGTTCCAGCGCCGGCTTCGCCATGGTGTTCGCGCTGTTGATCGCCGCGATCCTGTGGAATCTCGGCACCTGGTATTTCGGCCTGCCGGCCTCGTCCTCGCACACGCTGATCGGCTCGATCATCGGCGTCGGCATCGCCAATGCGCTGATGCGCTGATGCGCGGCCGCGATGGCACTTCCGGCGTCGACTGGAGCAAGGCCACCGAGATCGGCTACGCGCTCTTGCTGTCGCCGCTGGTCGGCTTCGTCTGCGCCGCGATACTCCTGCTCGTGCTCAAGATGATGGTGCGCAACCCTGCGCTCTATGCCGCGCCCGAAGGCAACAAGGCGCCGCCGCTCTGGATCCGCGGCCTGCTGATCCTGACCTGCACCGGCGTCAGCTTCGCGCACGGCTCCAACGACGGGCAGAAGGGCATGGGCCTGATCATGCTGATCCTGATCGGCACCGTACCGACCGCCTATGCGCTGAACCGCGCGCTGCCGGAATCCCAGATCGCCCAGTTCCAGAAGAACTCGGAAGCCGCCTCCAAGGTGATCGCGGCGAAGGGCGCCGGTCACAGCATTATCGGCGATCCCCGTCCGGCCGTGACGCAGTACATCTCGCTGCACCACCTCAATGAGGGCACCTTCCCCTCGCTCGCGGTGCTGGTACAGGATGTCAGCAACCAGGTGATGAAGTACGGCTCGCTGACCAAGGTGCCCGCGGAAGCCGTCGGCAACACCCGCAACGACATGTACCTGATTTCGGAAGCGATCCGCTTCCTGATGAAGGACAAGGAGAGCGACCTCAGCAAGGAAGACATCGCGACGCTGAACGCCTACAAGGCCTCGCTCGACAGCGCGACCAAATTCATCCCGACCTGGGTGAAGATCGCGGTCGCGATTGCGCTCGGCCTCGGCACCATGATCGGCTGGAAGCGGATCGTGATCACGGTCGGCGAAAAGATCGGCAAGACCCACCTGACCTACGCGCAGGGCGCCTCCGCCGAACTCGTCGCCGCCGGCACGATCTTCGCGGCCGATACTTTCGGCCTGCCGGTGTCCACCACGCACGTGCTGTCATCGGGCGTTGCCGGCGCCATGGCCGCCAACGGTTCGGGCCTGCAGGTCGCGACCATCCGCAACATGGTGATGGCCTGGGTGCTGACGCTGCCCGCCGCGATCATGCTGTCGGCTTCGCTCTACGTGCTGTTCGCGAACGTGTTCTGAGAAGCGAACCTCTCAACGATAAAGGCCCGCGCAATGCGCGGGCCTTTTGTTTTTGTGCGAGGACTGCGCCACGCAACTCCGTCATTGCGAGGAGCGCAGCGACGAAGCAATCCATCTCTCCACAAGCGGACGCATGGATTGCTTCGCTGCGCTCGCAATGACGGAAGGAGACAGTTACGTAGGGTGGCAAAGCGAAGCGTGCCCACCATCCACGGGCGGTGCAAGAAAGGTGGGCACGCTTCGCTTTGCCCACCCTACGGCCTGGAACGACAAGACGTCACTGCAGCGCCGAGCAAAGTACGTCCCCTAGCTCGTCCGCAAGTGGCTGGAATCACATCTGCTGGATCTCAGGACTGGGCAACCAGATTCCAGCTAGTGAGCAAAGTACGTCCCCTAAGAGGCGTAGACCGGACCGAGCTTGCGGGTGCCATCCACATTTGACCTGGGGCTCCAATTCGTTCGCGCTGGTATGCCCATGCTACCTGCGAGAGCGCCGCGGGTTACTGGCTTTATCGAGACACCAAATAAAACCTGCCCAGAGCAGTAGGCTGATTACCGTCAGCCAAAACTTGTCATTGAAGGGAAGGCCTGTCCGGTAAACTTCGAGAGTAACCCAAGACAGGCCCAACGCGAGTGCGAGCAGGATAATCGAACCGACCCAAGCCATGCGATCCCCCAAAAGGCCGCCTCAGTTGGCGGCTTCGTTCATATGACGCCAAGTTTGCGATGTCGCCGTTGGATTCATCTTTAGCCCATGCTCAATTAGTCATGTGCAGAAAAACCATCCCCACTAGAATAATGATGATCTCCGCTATCTATCGCCGGGCCGGGGCCATTGACATCTGCCCCAAGGCCCGCCCTTGACTTCTTTCGATGCGGCCAAGCCAACGCCATTCCACCTGCAACGAATAGGAGCAATACGATCACTGCAATCCAATGAGAGATCATGTTTTTACCGGCGCATAAACTGTAAAAAGGATTTCAAATCGAAGAGCCGCCGCCATTTCAAGTGCCTTAGCCGAGATGGCAAACAGCGCCGCGTGAGGCTTGCAAGCAGCCTGGATGCCCACGTTGAGCCTCCGAAAGTCAAGCCGGTCCCAGATATCCTTGCGTTCAGGTTGAAGTGCGCTGACAAATTCAACTAGACCCAATACGGCTTCTTCGAGTGTGGAATGATCCTTAGCAAGCTCCAGGGATACTTCTTGGCCGGGGCCATTAAGCACAACGACGGAGGAGTCGAGCGAATTCAAGAAATCTGCAACGTCGCGGGCATTGCCACGTATGTCGAGATCGACATTGAGGAAGCTGGTAACAGGGTCTTCGCCACTCATCATATGCACCGCCGCTGCCTGACTCCATTGTCTACTTCGAAAGGGTTAAAAGGTGGATGAGCAGATCAATAAAGTTCGATCGCGACAGCGCAGAATGCAGGAGCGGACTTTCCGCCGGTCTGATGCGAAGTCCGCGCGGGTTCTGAAATTGGTCTGTTTATCGGGATAGACCGGAAGTGACTGATCAACCTTCTAAGCGGCGCTTTTGACCCTGAGCCGAGATTTCCCTTAGCCCGATGGGGCCGTCGCATCTGCAATCCCGCTGCCTGAGCGATAGAGCGGTTCTGTTACGCTTGAAATGCGTTTCACTTGATCTGAAGTATTGCCGTAACTTGCGAGCCCCAAGACGAGTGCTCGGATTAGCTGGAGCATCGCTATATGACTACGTTTGTTCTCGTTCACGGCGCTTGGTATGGCGGCTGGTGCTACAAGCGCGTGGCGCGGCTGTTGCGTCAGGCCGGACACGAGGTCTACACGCCAACCTTGACCGGCCTGGGCGAGCGTGCTCACCTGATGAACCGCGCGATTGATCTCGACACGCACGTCCAGGACGTCGCCGGTGTGATCCGCTGCGAAGGATTGTCGGACGTTGTGTTGTGTGGCCACTCGTATGGCGGCATGGTCATCACCGGCGTCGCCCAACAGATCGCGGCGAAGATCCGTTCCCTGGTCTACCTTGACGCCTTTGTGCCCGAGAACGGCAAGTCTCTCATGGACTATCTGCCGGCCCAGTTATCGCAACAAATGCGTGACGACGCCGCGCAAAACGGCGAAGGTTACAAGGTCTCGCCCATTCCGGCCGCCGCTTTGGCTGTCAACGCCCAGGACGCCGACTGGGTCGATGCAATGAGCGTCAAGCAGTCGCTGGCGACACTCGAGTAGAAGCTCGAAGTCGGTGGCTGGGAAGTGCCGAAGCGCGTCTACATGCCTGCCGTCGGCTGGGGGCCGTCACTGTTCCAGGAATTCGCCGCACGCTTCAAGGATGATCCAGGCTGGCAGTTTGTCAGTTTCGACTGCGGCCACAATGTGATGCTGGACCAGCCACAGGAACTTGCGGCTGCGCTCATCGCCGCCGCTTAGAGCGCACATCCCGAAAATGGGAGCGAGACAGATTGCAGGGAGCCGACGACGCCGAGCTCATTGTGAGACTTTTTCACGACCGAGTGGATCAATGACGCAAAATGGCCCCAAGCGGCTGGCCCGTCATGTCCGCTACGTGTCAGCTCTCTGGGGGCGTTTTAGCTCGCGCATTCGCACAGCAAGGTCGTGATTTTCGCATCGAGATCTTTAGCGATGGCAAGAGCTTCCGAGCTGCCGTAGGGCCGCAGATAACTCTCCATTTTGTCATAAGAGACGTGCACGCCATCGGGACGCTCATCAATGAGCAGTGTGACCGGAGCGTACGATCCAGCATCGGGCACGTGCCTGACCATTTCTTTCATGATGAGTGGATTGCCGATCACAAGCCGAACGATCTTGGGCGTCTCAGAGCCGGTTTCGCGACGCAGAATGTCGCCCAGGTCGAACTCCGCGAAGAGCATAAGGTCCGTTCGGCCGAGACCGCGTTGTACAACGCGTTGCAAATCCGGGAAGGAATTTGTCGCCCTCGTCTCGTTGAAGAATTCGACCGTGTCGGGTTGCCCGACCGCCGACTTGAGCGCGGCCACAACAGTGTCGAATGGTTTTGAGCTCGTGAGGCTGAAACGCTCCACCTCGAATTTAGCGATTGTCATTGGTCCTCCGTAACAACTCTCAAGGATGAAGTGCGTCCGATCGCGTCGGAACGCGCCGGGAGTCACGCCGTCGCGGGCCTTGCATCCAGGAAGGTCCGGACGTGGCTGACGAACATCTCGTGGTGCTGAAACAGCGCGCCGTGCCCTGAATCGGGATAGAGGACCAGCTGAGCGTTGCTTAGCTCCTTGAACATTGCTTAGGCGTTGCTCGCGGGCAGCATGGTGTCGTGGCTGCCGCTGACCACAAGAGAGGGCTGGCGGATGGCGCGCAGAAGGGCGTGCTCGGGATCAGGCGTGGCGCACCAGGTAATCAGCGCCTTGGCCTGCGGATCGGTTACCGCGCTGCCGTTATCGGTGTCCCGGTCGTCCTTGCGCACCTTCGTCCGCTTCAGGAAGGCCAAACCAGACGACTGACTGGCGGACGACTTCGTGAAGAACAGCGGCAGGCGGGGGTCCGGCGCATGGGTTTGGGAAAACGCCTGCTGCAGAACCGCTAACAGGTGTTCCTCTCCGCCTTTCGGCGCGGTGCCGACGAGGATGAGCTTGCGGACCAGCCGGTCGTGCTCGGCGGCGATCTGTTGGGCGACGCAGCCGCCGAGAGAAAAGCCCAGCAGGTCGACCTCGGAAAGGCCAAGCAGGTTGATGAAAGCGACTGCATCCCTGGCCATCGCTGGGATATTGTCCGGCGTTTGGCCAGTGGAGCGACCGACCCCGGCATTGTCGAACGCGATGACCGGACGATCGATGGCGAGAGCATTGACGACCGCGGGGTCCCATGCGTCGATGTTGCCCGAGAAGTGCTGCAGGAGCACCAGCGGCGTTCCGGTCGCCGGACCGAGGCGGCGATAGGCGAAGCGGATGCCGTGGCCTTCGACGTAACGGGTCGGGACCGTTTCGAGCGTAGCGGTGTCCTGGCTTGCGATGTCGAGTTGAGTCATCTCATCCTCCGGATGCTTGGCATGAGTAATCGAGTGGGGGGACCAGTGCGGCACAGCGACCGCGACCTTCCGCGGTCCGATGTGTCTGCATTCTCTAGGCGTGAGCGCTCCCGGCACCAACGCGCCGGGAGCGGTACCGTCACTTCGCGAGTGTGGCCTTTTCGATCACCGCCGCGACGTCCTTGGCATGAACGACGAGCGAAGCATGACTGCCGGCGACTTCCGTCGTCTGCGCCTTCATCCTGGCTGCGAAAAGCTTTTGGGCCTCGGGTGCGATGACCTTGTCCTTGGTACTGATCACGTAGAACGTTGGCTTGTCGCGCCAGGCGGTCACGTCGACGGGGGCTTCGAACGCGACATGGTTCAATGGAAGCTGCGAGTTGGCCAGGTGCGCAGCGATTTCGGGAGGAAGGTCAGCCGCAACGGCTGACGGAAACACTTTGGGATCGATGTAGAGGTTGCCTTTGGCGTCAGGATGAATCGCTGCGGCGCCTTCGGTTGGCGGACCACTGTTGGCGAGGGTCGCCAGAGATTGTCCCACGTCGGGCGCGAAAGCGGAGACGTAGACCAGCGCCGACACCTTGGGATCGTTGCCGGCTTCCGTGATGACCACGCCACCCCAGGAGTGGCCGACGAGAACGGTTTTGCCGTCCTCCTTCGCGAGCGCCTGTTTGGTGGCATCGACGTCAGCAACAAGGGAGGTGAGCGGATTTTCGACGAGCGTGACGTTGTAGCCTTTCTTCGAGAGAATATCAGCAACGGGCTGCCAGCTCGTCTGGTCCACGAAAGCGCCGTGCACGAGCACGATGTTGCGGGCTGCTCCCTTGGGCAGTTCGGCGGAATGGACCGAGCCGACCAATGTCGTTCCGGCGAGGAGTACGGTGGCGGCTGAGAGGAGGATGTTTCGCATTGATTGTTCCTGTTGGCATGTCGGACGAACACAGTCCGGTGGAATGGACAGGCGTTTCCAGCTAGGTCGCGGTTCTTCCATCTGCCGTTGGCGAAATGGTCGCCGTACGTGACGTCGGCCCGCCGTGACATGACCTAGTTTGCCGACCTTTCGGACGATAGAGATCAATCGTCCGGATATTGTGTCCGATCGTCCACCGATCTAATGTCGGCGACATGGATATACTCGCCCAAGTGCTCGATCGCGTTCGTCTCGGCGGGACGCTGCTCTTTCACTTCGAGCTCGGCCATCCCTGGCATCTTGAGTTGCCGGCGCGCCCCTACGCTCTGTTTCATTATCTCAGCCAGGGCTCAGCGACCCTCGCGCTCGGACAGGGACACGAAATCCAGATGACCGAGGGCGATCTTGTCGTCATCACGCGCGGAGAGCCCCATGTGTTTTATTCGGATCGCCGGGCCAAGCCTTTGCGGATCATGGGTATCGATCGATCGTCGCCACGTCTTGGCGTCATTCGTCACGGCAGCGGTGCAAAGCCGCTCTCGAGCTTGATCTGCGGCCATTTCACGGCGTCACGGCCGCTGTTTGGCAGCGTGCTGGAGTTGCTTCCGCCCGTGCTCTTGCTGAAGCCGGCGGCGGACCGGGGTTGGCTTGAAGCAATCCTGCGCCGGATGGTCAGCGAGTCCGCGCTCGAACGTCCTGGCCAACGCGTCGCGCTTTCACGACTGACGGAGGTGCTCTTTGTCGAGGTGCTCCGAAGCTGGATCGCGTCTCTCAGCCCCGGACAAGGCGGCTGGCTCGGGGCCATATCCGACCCGCATATCGGGCCGGCACTCAAGCTGATTCACGAAAACCCGGAGCGGCCCTGGACGCTGAGCGACCTTGGCCGCCGCATGGGGCTCGGACGTTCGGCATTTTCGGCGCGCTTTACCAAGCTCGTCGGCCAGTCCATGCACCGTTATGTGATCGAACGCCGGATGGCGGAAGCAGCGTTCCTGCTGGAAACCAGCGATGAGCCCATTGCGCGGATTGCCAGCCGGGTCGGCTACGAGACAGCGGCGGCGTTTTCGAAGTTATTCCATCGACATCACGGCGTATCGCCTGGCCGGTACCGAATATCCCGTCGCTCTGACAGCGGCGAAAGGCAAGGGGACTTTCAGGAAGCAGCGGTCGCCGATTAGGTTTGTAGCGGCCATCTACGGCAGGTCCGCTTCTGGA
>NZ_PSRR01000220.1 GCF_004296405.1 Bradyrhizobium sp. Leo170 | reverse complement strand
GGCTATCTCCACGCGCACGGTGACAGACGTGTTCGCGGAGGCTCCCCCTCACCCGAAATTCAAGCTGCGCTTGAATTTCGACCTCTCCCCGCAAGCGGGGCGAGGTGGAGTCGAGCCCGCCTCTCGATTTGAGAAAAGATCATCACCTCCTTGTCGGGATCAGCGACCTTGAGCATCGGGCGCACCGCGCGCGAGGTGATGACAATCGCCGCGATCGCGCTGGTCTGTGCCGCCATTTCTATCTCGCCCGCACTCAAGCCGATCCAGGGCCTGTCGCTCGACATCCTGACCGCGCTGCGCTGGAGGATCTTCCAGAGCGCGCCCGACCCTACGGCTTCGCCGGCGGTGGTCGTCGCGATCGACGAGGAAAGCTATCGCGCGGCGCCGTTCAAGGGATCGCCCACGCTGACCTGGACCGGCGAGATTGGCCGCGTGCTCGGCGCCATCATCGATGGCGGTGCCAAGGTCGTCGGCTTCGACCTGGTGATCCCGACCTCGATCGAGCTGTCGCAAATTCCGTTCAGCGACGGCGTGCTGGGCGAGAAGGTGCGCGGCTTCGATCGCGACTTCCTGCGCGCGCTCGCCTCCGCCTCGACGTCCGGCAAGGTCGTGCTCGGCGAAATCCTGCGCGGTGATCAGCCGATCCTCCCCTCTCCCGGCCAGCGCGTCGCCGTTCGCCAGCAGCAGAATATCCGCCCGCTCAACGTCCATACCGACAACGACGACACGGTGCGGCGGGTGCCGCTGACCTTTGTCGTCGGCGACGCAAGGATTTCCGGCATGGCGCTCGAACTGGCATCGCGGGCGCTTGGCGCGACGCCCGACAGCGACGCCAGTGGCAACGTGACGCTCGCCGGTTACCGGATTCCGAGCCCGGTGCCGAACACGATGACGCTGAACTTTGCCGGCGGCGCGGACGACATCCCGACCTTCTCCTTCGCCGACCTGCGCGCCTGCGCGGCCAAGGGTGAGAAGGATTATTTCCGGCGCTGGTTCGACGGCAAGGTCGTCCTGATCGGCACCGTGCTCGACATCGAAGACCGCCAGGCGACATCCAAACGATTTGCCACCGGAGGCGACGGGAAACACCCCGTGCCGCGCTGCGCGCCCGACGCCAGTCTGCCGGCTGCGCCGAGCATCGCGCGCAGCACGATCGCGGGCGTCTATATCCACGCCACTGCCGTCAACAACCTGATCACCCGCAACGCGGCGAGCGAGCCCGGCCGGCTGCCGACGTTCCTGATCGCCTTTGTGTTTGCCGCGCTGGCCGCGACGGCGGCACGCCTATTCAGGCCATTCACCGCCGTCCTCTCCTTCGCAGCCGTGAGCGCGCTCGGGCTTGTCGCCGCCACCTTCGCCTTTACCCACGCGTTGGCGCTCCCGCTGGTCGAGCCGTTCGCAGCAGGCACGGCTGCGCTCGCGGCGATGGTCGGCCTTCGCTTCGCCGTCACCGATCGCGACCGCAGGCTGCTGCAGAAGAGCTTTGCGCTCTATCTCGCCCCTGATGTCATCGACCGCATGCTGTCGTCGAAGAAATTGCCGGAGCTCGGCGGCGAGGCGCGCGAGGTCACGGTGTTCTTCTCCGACCTCGCGGGCTTTTCCGCGATCGCGGAAAACATGCCGCCGGACCGGCTGATGTCGCTGATGAACGAATATCTTTCCGACATGACCGACGTCATCGAGGCCAATGGCGGTTGCGTCGACAAATATATCGGCGATTCCATCGTCGCGGTGTTCGGCGCGCCCGCCGACGATCCTGACCATGCTGCGAACGCGGCACGCGCGGCGCTCGACTGTTGCGCACGCCTCGCCGAACTTAACGCCACCTCGCCGGTCTTCCGCGACCATCCGCTCGCGCAGCGCATCGGCATCAATTCCGGCGAGGCGCTGGTCGGCAATTTCGGATCGCGGCGGCGCTTCAATTATTCTGTCATGAGCGATGCGGTGAACCTTGCCTCGCGGCTCGAAGGCGCCAACAAGTTCTACGGCACCACCATCATCGCCTCGGATGCGACGGTGGCGCTCGCCGGCAGCGGTTTTGCCTGGCGCGAGCTCGACGAAGTCCGCGTCAAGGGACGTAATCAGGCGCTGAAGATCTATGAACTGGTGGCGCGGTCAGATGCGCTGTCGAAAGCGCAGCAGTCGCTGATCAAGACTTATGGCGAAGGACTCGCGCATTGGCGCGCCGGCGAATTCCACCTCGCCACGGAGGCTTTCAACCGCGCGGCCGCAACCGACAAGCCGGCCGCCCTGTTTCGCGAGCGCGCCGAGCAGATGGCCGCGCAGCCGCCGGGCGGGGACTGGGAGCCGATCCGCACGCTGCAGGAGAAGTGAAGTACCGTAGCCCGGGTGAAGCGCAGCGCAAACCGGGGCCGCTCGTTAACGTGGATACAGATGTCCCGGGTTACGCTTCGCTCCACCCGGGCTAAGCGGGCGCTCACCTCTCCAGCTTGCAGGGGGGTCGGGCGGATCGACCATTACGGAATTGTGTCGGGCAGCCGCCGGACCTAGCCCTAAATGCCGGTCTTCTGATCTCGACAAGCGCGGCCAAGCTGTATAGACGGGCGCGGCGCGGAACCGCGCGCCATCAGAGCCGAGCTTGTCGTGCAATGACCCGTCCCGAGCGATACGAGAAGATCGCCTTCGTCGCCAGCAGTGGCACCGAGGCGCAGGCGGCGCTGGCGCAACTGACCGCGCTCTACGGCAATTGCGATGCGGCGGACGCCGACGTCGTGGTCGCGCTCGGCGGCGACGGCTTGATGCTGCAGACGCTGCACGCCAACATGCGCTCGGGGAAACCGATCTACGGCATGCATCGCGGCACCGTCGGCTTCCTGATGAACGAATACTCGACCCACAATCTGCGCGAACGGCTGGCTGCGTCGCGGGAATCCCTGATCAGCCCGCTTTTGATGCGCGCCACCGACATCCACGGCGCGGTGCATCTGCATCACGCCATCAACGAGGTCGCGCTGTTCCGCCAGACCTACCAAGCCGCGCGCCTGCGCATCCTGATCGACGAGCACGAGCGGATGCCGGAACTGATCGCCGACGGCATCCTGGTCGCCACCCCCGCCGGCTCGACCGCCTATAACCTCTCGGTGCAGGGACCGATCGTCCCGATCAACGCCGCCCTGCTCGCGCTGACCCCAATCAGCGCCTTCCGCCCGCGGCGCTGGCGCGGCGCGCTGTTGCCGAATTCGGCATTCGTCGTGATCGAGGTGCTCGAGGAGGCCAAGCGCCCGGTGGCGGCGGTCGCCGACCATGACGAAGTGCGCGACGTCAGCCGCGTCGAGGTGCTGACCGACAAGACCATCTCGATACGCATGCTGTTCGATCCCGGCCACAGCCTGGAAGAGCGCATCCTGCGCGAGCAGTTCGGGTATTGATGCTGTCGTCCCGGCCTTGACCGGGACGACGAATATCCCCCGCGCAACCTTTCCTTAACCGCCACAGCGATATGGTTAACGGCGGGTAATGCCGTTTGGGCCGGGCGGGACATGTATCGCATCGATTTCAACAAGCTGCGGTTTCTGATCTGCGACGACAATCCGCACATGCGCCGCATCCTGCGGACGCTCTTGCATTCGTTCGGCGCGCGCGAAGTCTACGAGGCGGAAGACGGCGCCACCGCGCTCGAAATGTATACCCACTACGTTCCCGACATCGTCATCACCGACTGGTCGATGCCGATCTTCGACGGGCTCGAGCTCGCGCAGATGATCCGGCAGCCGGAATCCAACGCCAATCCCTATGCGCCGATCATCATGCTGACCGCGCATTCGGAGAAGCGCCGCGTGACGGTGGCGCGCGATGCCGGCGTCACCGAATTCCTGGCCAAGCCGATCTCGGCCAAGGGACTCTACCAGCGCATCCTCAATGTCGTTGCCAACCCCCGCCCCTTCATCAAGACCAAGACCTATTTCGGCCCGGACCGCCGCCGCAACACCAGCGCCACCTATATCGGGCCCGAGCGCCGCGTCGGCGGCGAGATGGAAGTGATGCAACAGCCGTCGCTGCTCGATAAGGCGCGTTCCAGCATCTAGCGGGAATCAAGGAGGTCGTCATGGCGAAAGAGAAACCGGGTACGCTGGAGATCAAGACCTTCGCCACGCACCATGTGATCACGCCACCAAACCCGCTGCGCAAGGTGCTGCGCCGCATCCCTCCCGACATCGATCACGACGATCCCGTCGCGCGCGCCGAGCAGGCGCTCGCGGATCTCTCCGGCGAATTCAAGCAGTGGATGACGATCGAGGCCGACCGGCTGTCGGCCGCGCACGCCATTGTGCTGCGCCACGGCTTCTCGCACGAGACGCGCGAAGAGCTGTTCCGCGCCGCCCATGACATCAAGGGCGACGCCGCGACCTTCGGCTTCCCCTCCGCCGGCGCCGCCGCCGAAAGCCTGTGCCGTATCATCGAGCACGCCCCCGAGCTCGACCAGGTGCCGCCGGAGCTGATCACCCACCACATCAACGCGATCCAGGCGATCGTGCGCGAGCGCACCAAGCTCGACACCGCCGTGATGGCAAGCGCGCTGAGCAGGCAGCTCCGCGGCATCGCCGATGAATTCCTGCTCAAGGTCAACCGCGACCGCCCCGAACATCTCGAAGCCATCCTCGCGCCGAGCATCGCACCGGCGGAGTGATGACGGCGTAGGGTGGGCAAAGCGCAGCGTGCCCACCATCGCGAGCGGAGTGTTGATGGTGGGCACGCTTCGCTTTGCCCACCTATGCGGTTCGTTGCCGTCCCCGTCATTCCGGGATGCGCCGCCAGGCGCAGGCCGGGAATCCATTGGGCCGCATGCGCAGGCGGCGAAATGGATTCCGGGTTCGATGCTGTCGCATCGCCCGGAATGACGACGTGTGTTGCGGCGGCGGTTTTTCTTACGCAGCGATCAAATCGTGCTCGAGCGGTGCGAGCGCTTCTTCCGCGACCAGCTCTTCGCAGAAGACGCGCGCTTCCTCGCGCGCGGATTCGGTGGCGAAGCGGCGGAGCAGGATCAACAGTGGCTCGGCGGCCTGCCGATCGGTCTCGCAATGGGTCAGCACGCGCTCGACCATGCGGCGACGCAGCCTGACCGCGCCGTCGATGCTGTCGACATAGCCGGCCTCATGACTTGCCTCGAGCGCGGCACGGAAGGCGGCGAAGGTGGATTCCGGCAGGCCCGCGCGGATCAGCAGCGCGTCGAGACTGGCGGCGCCGCGGTCATGCAACAGCGCGGCGATGCGCGCCTGCGGCAGGCCGGAGAGTTCGGCGAGCGCTGCGTGGAACAGCTCGAGATTGCCCGAGAGCAGCGCGCGCAGGATCAATCCGGCGGTGAGTTGTCCGGTGGTGCGCAGATGCGCGACGAGCCCGCGCATCTCCTCGCCGCGAGAACGCGCCGCGATGTGGACGGTCGAACGCTCGCACGCTTCGCTGGCAATGCGCCCTGCCCGGTCGGCGGAGAGCCAGTTGCGGGCGACCACGAATTGCGCCAGCGTCTCCGACAGCTTTGCCACCAGCGCCATGCGGGTCGCGGCCGGCAGGCCTTCCAGCACCAGCATCGCCTCCCGGATCGCGGCGAGATGGCCGTGCCGCTCGACGATGCGGTCCCAGGAGAACGGTGCGAGTTCCGCATTCGCGTTCTCGATCAATTCGAGCGCTGCGGCGGCGCAGCCGACTTCGGCGATCGCCGCACCGACGGACGCGGGCAGATTGATCCGCCGCGCGATCGCGCATTGCATCTCGTTGTTGCCTGTCGCGACAATGTCGACGAGGTCGGCATCGATCAGGAGCGGCGAATGTTCCAGCACCGGCAGCGCGATTCCGGGCTGGTCGACCGCGAGCGCCTGCACGATGGCCGCCGGCGCCTCGGCGCTGCGCGCAAACACCTCGGCCATCGCCTGCCGCACCAGCGGTGACGGATCGTCGAGCAGCATCAACAACGCGCCCTCGGCGGCGATGCGGTCGTCCTCGGAAAGGTCTGAAATCAACCAGGCCCGCGCCAATGCCCGGGTGGCCTCGGCCCGCTCCCCTGCCGGAGCGGTCCTGATCCAATTAATGAACTGCCGAACGATCATGGTCCTTCCGGCTTACGCAACGAAACGGCACGGTGATGCAGTGCCAACGTAACAAAAGATAAACCATGACGCTTAACAAAGGGTTCACCATAACTCTTTGGGTTTATTGACGTTTCGTTAATGGAGGAAGGTTGCGCTTGCCCCAGCCACAGACCTCATCCTGAGGAGCGGCAGACGTGCGCGGCGTCGGATCAGCCCGAGAACGTGCCGTTGCGGTCGCTGAAGAGGTCGAGACGGCCGGGAGGCCGCACTTCGGGAGTCTGGCCGGAGAGCGAGGTGGTCGCGACCTGTGAGGGGCGGCCCCATAATTCCTGCACGGTGGGCGAAATCGGCTCGGCGCGGTCGCCGGCCTGGAACAGCGAGCGGAACATTGGATCGCCCGGAGTGGACGCCGTTTGCGTGGCGGCCACCGGCGACACTGCGCGCGCATCCGGGAAGCTCGAGAGATAGGCGGCGTTGTCGATCGCGAGCGGCGTGGTGGGCGCGGCGCTCGCGATCTCGCCGCCGGCCGCAGTGAAAGCCGTGCGGGTTTCGCTGGAATTGGCGGCGCCGGCATAGCGCGCGCTCAGCACCGAATAGACTTCCGACACGCTGCGGGCGCGTCCCGAACCGTCGTAGAAGATCGAACTGTTGGCGGCGGCCGCCTTCGGAAACATCTGCGCGGCACTGGCGTTCGGATTGCCCTCGGCGCTCGAGATCAGTTTCGCTGCGCCGCCGACGCCCATGAAATGCGCCATGTAGAGCTCGGCATCGCTCGGACGACGGCCGATGCTGCCCGTGAGCTTGAAGCTGTTGGATTGCGTCAGCACGCCGGCCATCGCGGACGCGGCGTCCGGATCGTCGCGCAATCGCATGATCGCCGCCCGCGCCTGGGGGTCGCTGACCGAATAGCTGCCGTCGGAATTCTTCGTGATGGCGTCGGCATATTTCCCGTAGCCGAGCTGATCCCCCGCCTCCTTCACCGTGCCGAGCCAGGTCTGGTCGATGAATTGAAACAGCCCGCGCGCGGATGAGGTCGACGCGGAAGCACGCGGGTTGAAGTTGGATTCCATCTTGGCGGTCGTGAGCAGGTATTGAAAGCTCGTGCCGGTGGTGGAGGCGGCCTGCTTGATCGAACCCGCGATCTTCGCGCGCGTCGGGTCGACACCTGCCGCAGCCCCGGCGTTGAATATATCGACCGCCATCGATTGATGCCCCGCTCCTCGCGAAACGCTCGCGTGGGCTTCATGAACGCCGGTAATCGGCGCAGCTCCCTCCGATACCCTGCGGCAATTATGGTTAATTGGAGGTTAAAGCGCCGGCAGGCGTAGCGGAGCTTACGGCTGCGCCTCGTAGTAGCGCGCGACCTGATCGATCTCTTCCGCGGTCATCTGGCGGGCGATATTGCGCATCTGCTCGCTGATGTCGTTGCGGCGGGTGCCCGATGCGAAGGCCTGCAACTGCGCCTTGATATAGACGGCGGACTGGCCGCCGAGCCAGGGGCTGCCGGCCTTGATGTCGATCTCGCCATGGCAGGAGCCGCAGGGCGGGATGTTGCGCATCGGCGCGCCCGTCACCACGATCGCAGGCGCCGGCAGGTTCGGATTGACCTGGCTGGAGGGCACGCGCGGCAGATAGGCGTAATAGAGGGCGACATCGCGCATGTCCTGGTCGGCCATGTTGGCCGCGAACGGGCTCATGACGACGTTGACCCGCGCCCCGGTCTTGAAGTCGTTCAACTCCTTGTACGTCACCGCGGCGTACTGTCCGGCGAGGTTCGGCGAGTTCGCGTCGCTCACGCCCTGCGGCCCGTGGCAGATCGCACAGCGCTGCGCGAGCGTCGCGCCACGGCCGATCGAAACCTGGTCCTGCCGTGTCAGCATTTCCGGCGTGACCACGACATTCGACGTCTTGAACGCAGGCGGGACCGCCGCGGCTGGCCTCGGCAGGTTGGGCACGCCGGCTGCGCTGCAGATCGCGTCCCAGATGCCGGCAAGCTTCAGATTGGGCTGCAGCAGCGGCAGCCAGATCAATCCCACGATCGCGGACAGCACCGCGATGGCGGCGGTGACGCCGACGCTGATGCTGAACCAGGGATTGCGCGGCGAATAGAGCTCGTCCTCGCTCATCTGCTAGCTCCGACATAAACGGCAGGCACGCTGGTATTCTTCACGGCCATCAGTTGGCCGATCGGGTAGCCGTAATTGACGATCGTCAGCCCGATCATCAGCGCCAGCCACAATCCAAAACTGTTGAGCGCAACCGGAATGCGCGCAGGCATGTGCAAGGGGATCGCGAAGCTATAGGCACCCGCCTCGCCTCTCGGCGCGAACTGGCCGCGGATCAGCACGATCAGGAACAGGATGCCTGACGTCAGCAGGATCAATCCGCCGAACGCCGAGATCACCACCGAGAAAGCCTGCGGCGCGATCGCGGGATTGGCATAGTCATAGAACGCCATGCGGCGGGGCATGCCGAGGATGCCGACATAGTGCCAGGGGAACGTGGTGACGATCATGCCGATGAACCACAGCCAGAGCTGGGTGCGCATCATCCCGTAACTATCCAGCGTACGGCCGGTCAAATGCGGCCACAGGTCATAGGCGATCGCGAAATACATGATGACGATGGCGCCGCCGAATATCAGATGAAAGTGGCCGGTGATCCATTGCGTGTTGTGGATGCTGGTATTGAGCTGATAGCTCATATTGATGAGCCCGCCGGCGCCGCCGAAACCAAGCATGACCAGCGACAGCGCGGTCGCGAGCATGATCGGATTCTTCCACGGCAGCGCGCCAATCCAGCCGAACGCGCCCCTGCCCCCGCGCAGCCGGCTCGCGATCTCCGCAGACGCGCAGATCGTGAATACCGTGAGCAGCGTCGGCAGCGCGACGAGACCGGTGAACACCGATTGCATGAACTTGAAGCCGGCGCCGACCTGCGGATCGGCAAACAAATGATGCACGCCGATCGGCATCGCGACCACGACGAACATGATGAAGGCGACCCGCCCCATCGCGTCGCTGTAGAGCCGGCCCCCGATCGCGCGCGGGAAGATGGTGTAATAGGCGATGTAGGTCGGGATCAGCCAGAAATAGACGATGGCGTGCAACGTCCAGGAGAAGAATACGCGCGCCAATCCGGCGTCGATGGTGGTGGTGAGCCCAAGCGCGGTCGGAATGATCTGAAAAATGAGCTCGAGCGCGGCGCCAACCGCGGTCCAGCCCCAGAGGTAGGAGCCCGCGACATTGGCGAACATCGCGAGCGGCACCGGCTTGTCCCTGTTGTCGCGCTTCCAGACCGCGAGATTGATCGACATCAGCGCGACCCAGATCCATGAGCCGACCACGACCAGGACCACGCCGATGTAATAGAAGGCATTGCCGATCATCGGCGGATAGAAGGTATAGAGCACCGACGCCAGTCCGAGCGAGACCGGGATCATCGCGACCACGCTGCCGATAGCGACCAGCGCGATACCGGCCCAGGCCCAGCGCCGCCCGACCAGCGGCCGCTCCAGCGCCGCTTCGCTGATGGCGTAGCCAAAGCCCATCGCAACCAGGGTCGGGAAGACATAGCCCATCACCGTGCCGTGCGCGGTAACCGAGCGATAATAGAATTCCGGATTGAAGTGCCAGACGTTCAGCGGGCTGCGCTCGAACATCTGCCAGGCGCCGAGCACCAGCGCCGCGCCGAACACGATGAAGGCGAGCCAGAAATGCGCCAGGATCAGCCGCTTGTTAATCAACACAGGTGAGCCTCCGTTTGCTCGCCGCCATGTTGCGGAACGTGGTCTGGTCGACCACCTTGACCTTGCCCCACATGCCCTGATGACCGATGCCGCAGAATTCCTGGCAGGGCATCATGTGTTCGCCCGGCGCCTTGAAGCTGATCGGCAGATCCGAGACATAGCCCGGCACCAGCATGGTGTTGATGTTGGTGCCCTCGATCAGGAAGCCATGCACGACGTCGGCGCTGGTGGCGCGGATGGTGATCGGCGTTTCCGCCGGTACCACGAGGCATTGCGGCGTGAATGAATATTGCTGCCCGATCGCGCGCACCGTGACGGAGCCATCGACCTCCAGCACGCTGCCGAGGTTGCTTTCGACGAATTCGCCGGAAAGGTGCAAGGTCGTGGGATCGGCGGTCTCGACGCGGCCCTGCGGCATCGTTGTATGGTAGATGCCGAAGAAGGCGGCCAATCCGACGAGCACGCCGATGATCACGATCGACAGCGTTGCCCAGCGCCGCTCGATGCGCGCGGCAACCGCCTCGCCGAGACCATGCGCGCCGGGACTATGATCGGTCTCACTGGTCACGATCAGGCGCTCCGCGGCAGGAAGACCAAGAGATAGAAGGCGAACCACAAAGCGACGACGATCGCGGTCGCGATGCCCGCCACCGCAATGGCCCCGCCGGGACCTGCCCGCACGATCGCGTCCACCGCCTCGTCATCGGAATGCTGCGCCGGCCCTTGCGAAGATGAATCCGTCATGGCGCGCCCCTTCTCCAGATCATGCTCTACTTCAGCGTGGCCGTGCGCAATTCGTTGGCCTGGCGCGCCGACACCGGCGCGCCGCGATTGCCCCAGGACGTCCTGATGTAAGTGACGACGGCGGCGACCTCATCGTCGGAGAGGCGCTGCGCGAAGGGCGGCATGCCATAGGGCATCGGGTTGCCCGCGGTGCCCGGCGGATAGCCGCCATTGAGCACCATGCGGATCGCATTCACCGCCGAGGCCATCTGGATCGACTGATTGCCGGCGAGCGGCGGATAATGCGGCGGCATGCCGAGCCCGGTCGCGCCATGGCAGCTTGCGCAGTCGCGGTCATAGATCTGCTTGCCGAGCGAGAGCAGAAGGCTGCTCTCGGCCGACGGTATCGCCGGCGGCGGCTTGTCCGGCGAGCTGCCCTGCGCGAGGCCCTTCAGGTAGACCGCCATCGCGCGGATGTCCTCGTCGTTGAGGTATTGCAGGCTGTTGTAGACGACTTCCGCCATCGGCCCGTAGACCGCGCCGCGGGCGGAGACGCCGGTGCGCAGATAATCGACGATCTCCTGGATGCTCCAGTCGCCCAGCCCCGCTTCCTTGTTCGAGGTGAGCGACGGCGCGTACCAGTACTGCATCGGAATCAGGCCGCCCTCGAACGCCTGCGATTCCGAGCTGCCGCCGAGCGCGTTGATCGCGGTGTGGCACATGCCGCAATGGCCGAGGCCTTCGACCAGATAGGCGCCCCTGTTCCATTCCGCCGACTTCGTCGGGTCGGGCTTGAACTCGCCCTCGTTGAAGAACAGCGTGCGCCAGCCGATGATCAGCGAGCGGTTGTTGAAGGGAAAGGTCAATTCATGCGGCTTGTTGACCTGCTTCACCGGCGGGACCGAACGCAAAAAGGCGTAGATCGCATCGGAGTCCTCGCGCGTCACCTTGGTGTAGGAGCCGAACGGCATCGCGGGATAGACGAGGCCGCCGTCGGGGAAGCGGCCATCATGCATCATCCGGTAGAACTGGTCCGAGGTCCAGGTGCCGATGCCGGTCTGCGGATCGGGCGTGATGTTGGAGGTGTAGAGCGTGCCGAACGGCGTCTTCATCGGCAGGCCGCCGGCAAAGGTCTTGCCTTCGCGCGCGGTGTGGCAGGCGATGCAGTCGCCGGCGCGGGCGAGATATTCGCCCCGCTTGAGCAGCTCGGCATTGGCTGGCGGGTTCTGCTGCGCACTTGCCGGCGTTACGCCGGCGAAGCACAGCGCCAGAAGGAGAATCAGCTTGGTTGAGAGGCGTTGCATCGGCGAGCTCCCTTCAACGCGGCTCGCTGCCGCATGCAAGCGGCATCGGCAGGCTGCCTTGCGGCGCGAACGACGGATCTGCCGGCGCCGGACGCGATGAGAGATAAGCGGCGACCGCCTTGACGTCGTCCTCGGTGAGAAGGCTTGCGACAATCTGCATGCAGTCCGGGGCCGCCGCGGTGCGGGTGCCGTAGCGCCAGCCGCCGAGCTGGGCGCTGATGTAGCTTGCGCGCAAGCCGAGCAGACCGGGAATCGCGGGCTCCATGCCGCCGAAGCTCGGGCCGTGGCAGCTTGCGCAGGGCGGAATGCCGCGCTGCGCATCGCCGTTCTTCACGATCGATTCGCCACGCGCGAGTATAGCGTCGCTGACGGTCGGGATCGCAGGCTCCGGGAATGGCGGCCGCAACGATGCGAAATAGTCGGCCATCTTCTTCAGGTAGTCGTCGGGCAGGAATTCCAGGAGATAGTTCATCGGCGGATATTTCCGCCGGCCATCCCTGAAGGCCACGAGCTGATTATAGAGATAGCCCGCCGGCTTGCCGGCAAGACGCGGGAAATAGACGTCGCTTGTACCCTCGCCTTGCGCACCGTGACAGGACGCGCAGGCCAGCACGCGCGCGCCGCCATGGTGTCGGGCGCGCGCTCCGGCGTCTGCGCCCGCGCGGGAAGAAGAGGCAGCGCGAAAAAGACAAAACACAATCGGATTAGAGAAAAACGACGCGCCACCGTTTCGACTCCACCTCGACCACGGGTGGGAATTTTTGCACATCATGTTGACGGTGGCAACGCAGCTCACGCGCGCTGCGCCGCGTCATCTGCACAACGGAAATTGAGTCTATTTGCGATAGACTTTGTCGGGATCGAACAGGCGATCGGCATCAACGAATGACAGTGCTGTGTCACCGTCGTCATGCGTGACCGCGCGATAGAAGCAGGAGCGGCGGCCGGTATGGCAGGCCGCGCCGGTCTGCTCGACGCGGATCCAGATCGCGTCCTGGTCACAATCCGTTCGCATCTCGATCACACGCTGTGTCTGGCCGGAGCTTTCGCCCTTGCGCCAGAGCGCATTGCGCGAACGGCTGAAATACCAGGCCTCGCCGGTCGCGATCGTCTTGCGCAGCGCCTCGTCGTTCATATGCGCAACCATCAGCACGTCGCCATTGGCGGCGTCGGTCGCGACGCAGGTCACGAGCCCGGACGCGTCGAATTTGGGCTGGAATGCCAGCCCTTCCTCGCGGTCGTGATCATGTGCTGACACGGGATAAGCCTCGCAATGCTGTGCGAGGTTACCGGGTCGGTCCTCGCACCAGGGACAGGAAACGCTGCTGCTCCGCCGGATTGTCGCGGAACATGCCGGTGAAGCGGCTGGTGAAGGTCGACGCGCCATGCTTGGCGACCCCGCGCACCGACATGCAGGTATGCTCGGCCTCGATCAGGACGGCAACGCCGCGGGGCTTGAGAATCTCGTCGATCGCAGCCGCGATCTGGGCGGTCAGATGCTCCTGGGTCTGCAGCCGGCGGGCAAAGATGTCGGTGAGCCGGGCAAGCTTGGACAGGCCCACCACCCGCTCGACCGGGGTATATGCAATATGTGCCTTGCCGTAGAACGGCATCATGTGGTGCTCGCACTGCGAGGTGAACTCGATGTCGCGAACCAGTACGAAATCGTCGTAGCCGGCGGTCTCGCCAAAGGTGCGGTCGAGCACCTCGGCCGGGCACTGGTGATAGCCCTGGTAAAGCTCGTCAAAGGCCTCGACGACGCGTCGCGGCGTGTCCAGGAGGCCCTCGCGATCCGGATCCTCGCCGATATAGCTCAGCAGCGTCAGAACCGCCTGCTCGGCTTCAGCCCGCGACGGGCGCGGCTGGTCGGCGCGGACGGCGGCGGCAAGGAATTCGGACGGATCGAGCTCGGCCGGCCGGGTTTCGACCACCCGAGTTTCAACCTTTTTGGGCTCGTTGCTCTTGGCAGGGCGGATCGATTTGATTGCAGCGTCCATTCGACGTCTCTCCGTTCGACCGGTCCCCTTTTCGGACCGGGTGTGTCACCGGGCAGACGAGGCGGCCTGATGCCGCCGGACGCCTGGAGTCCCCTGAGCATGATGCCATTTCGTCGAAATGTCATCCTGCTCCATATCTTGTTTGAGCATGATCTCTTCGGAAAACCGGTATCCACTTTTCCGGATCATGCTGTAACACCGGCAGCATAGCATTGGCTTCTGAACTGGCCCGCACCGGTGGCATGGCCGGACTGTATTTCGGCCGATACCGCCCATATATAGGGCTATGAAACCCTGCCGCCAAGGGCGCCCCTGTCCCTCTGCCCACGAGCTTTATTCGCATGCTGAATGACATCTACAACAAGCGGATCATCGAACTGGCCGGGAATATTCCGCGTCTCGGACGCCTTCCCGACCCCGATGCCAGCGCCACCGCGCATTCGAAACTCTGCGGCTCGACCGTGAAGGTCGACCTCAAGATGGACGGCCCCGTCGTCACCGACTTCGCCCATGACGTCAAAGCCTGCGCGCTGGGGCAGGCCTCCTCCTCGATCATGGCAAGTCACGTGGTGGGCTCGACCGCCGATGAACTGCGCGACTTGCGCGAGACCGTGCGCAAGATGCTCAAGGAAAACGGCAAGCCCCCGGAAGACGGCAAATGGGCCGAGATCGCCCTGCTCGAGCCGGTGCGCGACTACAAGGCCCGCCACGCCTCCACCATGCTGACGTTTGATGCCGTGGTTGATGCGATCGGCCAGATCGAGGCGAAGGCCAAGCAGCCGGCGTAGGCCGCGCCCGTCCCCTCCCGTCATTGCGAGCGGAGCGAAGCAATCCGCGCCTCCACAAGTGGCGCTATGGATTGCTTCGCTC
>NZ_PSRR01000219.1 GCF_004296405.1 Bradyrhizobium sp. Leo170 | reverse complement strand
GAAAAGTGGGTACTAGAATTAGATCAAATCGAAATCCGCCTGCCGACTTCAGGAGAACAAGCCCATGGCGATCAAATTCGGGCGCCCGATCGAACTGCGCGATGCGCCAAAGCGGCGGACCGCCCTCGCCTCCCCGCCGCTGGATTTGACCATACGGCCCCGCCGCAACCGCAAGGCGGAATGGGCCAGGCGGCTGGTGCGCGAAAACGTGCTGACCACGGACGACCTGATCTGGCCCCTGTTCGTCGTTAACGGCCACAATGTCCGCACCCCGGTCGCCTCGATGCCGGGCGTGGATAGACTAAGTGTCGACCAGGCGGTGCGCGACGCCGAGCGCGCGGCCAAGCTCAATATCCCCTGCATCGCGCTGTTTCCCTACACCGAGCCGTCGCTCCGCGACGAGCAGGGCTCGGAGGCACTCAATCCCGACAATCTCGTCTGCCAGTCGGTCCGCGCGATCAAGAAGGAATTCCCCGACATCGGCGTGCTCTGCGACGTCGCGCTCGATCCCTTCACCAGCCATGGCCATGACGGGCTGATTGAAGACGGCAAGATACTCAACGACGAGACGGTCGCGGTGCTGGTGAAGCAGGCGCTGGTGCAGGCCGAGGCCGGCTGCGATATCATCGCGCCGTCTGATATGATGGACGGGCGCGTCGGCGCGATCCGCGAGGCGCTCGACGCCGAGGGTTTTGGCGACGTCCAGATCATGGCTTATGCGGCGAAATACGCCTCCGCCTTCTACGGACCGTTCCGCGACGCCATCGGCTCGGCCAAGACGCTGACCGGTGACAAGCGCACCTACCAGATGGACAGCGCCAATTCGGACGAGGCCCTGCGCGAGGTCGAGCTCGATATCGCTGAAGGCGCCGATATGGTGATGGTGAAGCCCGGCATGCCCTATCTCGACATCGTGCGCCGGGTGAAGGACACGTTTGCGATGCCGACCTTCGTCTACCAAGTATCAGGCGAATACGCGATGATCGCGGGCGCCGCGCGCAATGGCTGGATCGACGGCGAGCGCGCGATGATGGAGAGCCTGGTCGGCTTCAAGCGCGCCGGCGCCGACGGCATCCTGACGTATTTTGCACCGCAAGCCGCGGAAAAGCTGAGGGAGCGCGAATAGCGAATGGCGAGTAGCGAATGGAGGATTTCCCTATTCGCCACTCCCTACTCGCCATAGCCTCCGAATCGCCGATAATTTGCGCTTGCTGGGGTTCCGGACCTTGGCACCCGGGCAGCCCGTTCCCATGTCCTGCCCGGGATAGTCCCAGTCGGAGGGAGATTATGTCTTACGGCGGTTCGGGTAACTACGGTGCCTGGCGTAACGACGGCGGCGTGCCGCCGCATGCGTTCGATCCGCGATTGGAGCCGGAACTGTTCCGCGGCGTGCTGACCCGGCGGGTATTTGCCTTCCTCATCGACCTGGTTGTGCTTTCGGTCCCCGTCATCCTTGGGTATCTTTTCATTGCCGTCTTCGGCCTGATCACCCTTGGCCTCGGTTGGGCGCTGTTCTGGCTGGCGTGGCCGGCCACGATCGTCTGGGCGGTCGTCTATTACGGCGCGTCGATCGGCGGTGCCTCTTCGGCAACCGTCGGCATGCGGGTGATGGATCTGGAGTTGCGCACCTGGTACGGGGCACCAGGCTATTTCGTGCTCGGCGCCATGCATGCGGTGCTGTTCTGGTTGTCGGTCTCGTTCCTCTCGCCGCTTGTGCTGCTATTCGGCCTCTTCAACAGCCGGCGGCGTTTGCTGCACGACATCGTGCTCGGAACCGTTATCATCAACAGCTCGGCCCGCGCTCACGCGGCATCCGCAGCGCACACTTATTGAGCCAGCCAATTGAGCCCAGCAAGGTGATTGACCGCTAGCCTCCGGGGCGCGATGCTGGGGGGCTGTTTCGGAGGCCTGACGACCCGTCGTGACCCAGCATTCGCGTGATACTCCGCAGTTTTACCTGACGGCGCCGTCGCCCTGCCCCTATTTGCCAGGTCGCCATGAGCGCAAGGTGTTCACGCATCTGGTCGGCGACAAAGCGGGCGATCTCAACGATCTGCTCACCCATGGCGGGTTCCGTCGCAGCCAGTCCATCGCCTACCGGCCGGCCTGCGACCAGTGCCGCGCCTGCGTTTCGGTGCGCGTGATCGCCAACGAGTTCCGGCCCTCGCGCAGCTTCCGCAAGGTCATGGCCCGCAATGCCGACTTGGTCGGCGAGCAGCGCTCCGCAGTGCCGACCTCCGAACAATATTCCGTGTTCCGCGCCTATCTCGACCGGCGCCACCGCCACGGCGGCATGGCTGACATGACCGTGCTCGACTACGCGATGATGGTTGAGGACAGCCATGTCGAGACCCGGATCATCGAGTATCGCAAGCGCGGCATCGACAGCGGCATCACCGGTCGCGGCGAGGAACTGATCGCGGTGGCGCTGACGGATGTGCTGAGCGACGGCCTGTCGATGGTCTATTCCTTCTTCGAGCCCTCGTTCGAGAACCGCTCGCTCGGCACCTTCATGATCCTGGATCACATCGCCCGCGCGCGCCGGCTCGGACTGCCCTACGTCTATCTCGGTTATTGGATCGAGGGCTCCAAGAAGATGGACTACAAGGCGCGCTTCCTGCCGCAGCAGCGCCTCGCGCCGAGCGGCTGGCTCCGGGTCGACGCGGCCGGCGACATGGCGTCAGAGCCGCAGGATTGACCGGCGCTCAGCCGAAGAAGGTATCGAACAGCAGCTTCACGTTCAGGATGACGATAACGCTCGCCACCAGCCAGGCGACCGCAGCAACCGGCATCGATATCGCGAACTTACCCATCTTGCGCCGGTCGGACACGAACCGCACCAGCGGAATGACCGCAAACGGAAGCTGCATCGAGAGGATAACCTGGCTGAACACCAGGAGCTCGGCGGTGCCGCGCTCGCCATAAAGCGCGGTGACGGCCACGACCGGCACGATCGCGATACCCCGCGTCAGCAGCCGCCGCGCCCAGCTCGGCAGCCGCAGGCTGAGGAAGCCTTCCATCACGATCTGGCCAGCGAGCGTCGCCGTCACCGTCGAGTTGAGGCCGGAGGCGAGCAGCGCCACCGCGAACAGCGTCGAGGCGATGCTGAGGCCAAGCAGCGGGGACAGCAGCTCGAAGGCCTGGCCGATCTCGGCGACATCGGAATGGCCGCTCCGGTGGAAGGTCGCGGCCGCGACCACCAGGATCGCGGCATTGATGAACAGCGCCAGCATCAGCGCGATCGTGGAGTCGGTCGTCGCCCATTTGATCGCGTCCCGCCGCCCCTCTTCGCTGCGCTCATAGGCGCGGGTCTGCACGATCGACGAATGCAGATACAGATTATGCGGCATCACGGTCGCGCCGATGATGCCGATCGCGATGTAGAGCATCTCGGGATTGGTGAAGATCTCGCTCGACGGCGCAAAGCCGCGCAGCATCGCGGCCACCGGCGGCGCCGCGGCGGAGACCTGGATCGCGAAGCAGGTCGCGATCACGATCAGAAGCGCGATCACGAAGGCTTCCAGGAAGCGGAAGCCGCGGTTCATCAGGAGCAGCAGCAGAAAGGCGTCGAGCGCGGCGATCAGCGCGCCGCCGATCAGGGGCATGCCGAACAGGAGCTTCAGCGCGATCGCGGTACCGATCACCTCCGCTAGGTCGCAGGCGATGATCGCGGCTTCGCAGGCGATCCACAGCAGGAAGTTCACCGGGCGCGAATAGGTCGCCCGGCAGGCCTGCGCCAGGTCGCGGTCAGTGACGATGCCGAGCCGGGCCGCGAGCGCCTGCAGCAGGATCGCCATCAGGTTGGACAGCAGGATGACCGAAAGCAGCGTGTAGCCGAACTTCGAGCCACCCGCGAGGTCGGTCGCCCAATTGCCGGGATCCATATAGCCGACCGACACGAGATAGCCCGGTCCGGCAAAGGCAAGCAGCCGGCGCCACCACCGGCCCGCCGTCGGAATCTCGACCGTCGAGTTCACCTCGGGGAGGCTTCGGGTATCCGGCGCATCGGCGCGCCATCCGGTTGAGGTCGGCAGCACCTGCGTTACGGTGTCGGGGATCAGTCGGGGCGATCGGGCATCCATGATGCCACAATGCCGGAAAACATTTTTTGTTGCAACTCATTTGCAACTGCATCTGGGAAGTCGATGAGGCCACATCCGCCGGTCGCCGCAGCCGCAGCCTCGGGCGAGTGCTTGCTGCGTTGCGGTAAAGTCACACTACCGCGCGAACCTGCTCATGTAATGCGACCGTCACACTGCGACATAAAGTCTCGCGCTAGGGCTCGCCGGGTGGGTATGGGGCGTGCAGTTCACAGTGGAGGCCAGCAATGGCGACAATGAGAACCTTGATCCTCGGCACCGCCGCGGGGCTGATGGCAGCCAGCGGTGCGCATGCGGCCGATCTTCCGATCAAGGCGAAGCCCGTCGAATATGTGAAGATCTGCTCGGCTTACGGCCCAGGCTTCTTCTTCATCCCCGGTACCGACACCTGCATGAAGATCGGTGGCTATCTCCGGGTCGACACCACATTCAATGGCGGTGTGCAGGGCTCGCCGGCCTGGAACGGCGACGCAGGACAACATAACCGCTACTTCGACTACTTCGCCGCCCGCTCCCGTATGCTGTTGTCAATCGACACCCGCACCGCCACCGACTATGGCGTAGTCCGTACCTTCGGGCAGGGCCGGTTTCAGTTCTCTACGCTCGGCAACAACACCTTCAACCCGAATTCGATCAACGGCTCGCTGCCGGTCGCAAACTCGCAGCTGCTCGACACTCCCGGCGGCGGCGTTACTACCATCCAGTTCCTCTTTATCCAGTTCGCAGGCTTCACCTTCGGTCAGTCGGCGTCTGCCTACTCCTCGCCTTGGCAGGGTTTCCCCGGCAACATCACGGACTTCCTGCTCGGCGGCCAGAACAATGATACCGGCGTCAACAATATCCAATACACTGCGGATTTCGGCAACGGAGTGACCGGCACCATCGGCCTCGACGATCCAACGGTATGGGACCGCACCGCGGTTTACAACCTGTCGCTGCCGCTGAACGCCACGCTGAACACGGGCAACGCTTACGCCGGCGTCCAAGCGCCCGAGGTGGTCGGCAACATCCGCGTCGACCAGGCTTGGGGTCTGTTCCAGATTTCCGCCGCGGCGCATGAGGTCAACGCCTCCTACAATGTCCTGAACGCCCTTGGAGCGCCAGCGGGCGCCGTCGGCCTGCCAGGCGCGGCGCCGACCGGAGCATCCGAGCTTTCCGGACATCCCGACACCTCATGGGGCGGCGCGGTGATGGCGGCGTTGCAGATCAAGAACATCCCGACCGGTCCCGGCGACGACATCAAGATGGACGTGAGCTATTCCAAGGGAGCGACGAAGTACGTTATCTCGTCGGCTTCAACCTCGCCGAGCTTTGCCATGTTCGGCAGCTCCAGCACTTTTGGCGCTTATCAGAGCATCGGATTCGGTGCGACGACCGACGCCGTCTATCTGCCGGTCGCAGCCGGCGGCGACGGCTCGCTGCATCTGACGGAGGCCTTTGGCGTTCGCGGTGCATTCAACCACAACTGGGACCCATATTGGTCGTCGAGCCTCTTCGGCTCGTATGTGGGCGTCCGCTATGACGGCGCGGCCAAGGCCTTCATTTGCGCGAACTACACCACGCCCGGCAAAGCCGTCAGTGCGGACTACGTCTGCAACCCCGACTTCAACTTGTCGCAGCTTGGTCTCATCACCCGCTGGACCCCGGTCAAGAACCTGACCTTCTCCGCCGAATTCATGTGGTTCCACCTTGACCAGAAATTCCAGGGCTCCGCGGTCCTTGGAGCTTCGGCCCCCAAGCCTACCGCGCGCTACGAGTTCAGCGATCAGGACACGTTCCAACTGCAGCTTCGCGCCCAGCGCAACTTCTGACGGGCTTGCATCGAAGCTTAGCCTGCTGATCGTGGCGGCCAATGGTGAACTGATACCGGCCGTCGCGTCGCCTGCCGTGAACAACGCTTTCCGACCACCGCCTTCATCTCACGCATCGGCGCATTACCCCGAGTGGCGCTTCGCATTTTTGGCGGGCGTCGAGGGTGAGACCGCTGATCGGACCTCCATAACGCCAGAATGCCGGAATCGGCCTTGTTGTTGCGATTCATTCGCAACTACGCCGAGGCCGAAATGCGACCCTCGCATCTTGTAAAGCACTCAGGAAGTGCTTTACTGTTTGACATGATCAAATTGCTCCCGGAAACACCGACGGCGACCCTGCGCTATGCGCTCGCACCCGATGAAGCGGGCATCGCTGCGATCGAGGCGACGTTCGCCGCCTATGACCGGATGATGGCGATTCTCGCCGAGGTTGCCCCTGTCGGCGCCAATCTGGTCGCTCTTCATGCCCAGGCCTACGAAAGGATCCGGAAGGAGACCGATCTACCGGCGCGCCTCGTCACGCTCGGCTTGCGCGACCGCGCCAACTACGTGCCGGGCGCGACCGTGCGTCGCATTCCGCTCGACGAGAAGTTGTTCTCGATCAAGGGACCAACTTCACTCACCGTTAGCACTGTCAAAGGACGCGTCTTGGTCCCATTCGAAGTGCCGGGATATCTTGCCGGCTGGGAAAGCCCCTTCCCGGCTCACTTGGTCTCGGACGGCAGGACTTACGAAATCCACATCGCCGTCAAATCGAAATCAACACCACCGGAGGAGAAGACGATGGTTCACGAAGGTATCCTTGCACGCATGGGACGGTTGCTGGCGGCCATCGCCAGCCAGACGCTCGACAACGCGGAAAACAGCAACAAGGTCGCCCTCGTGAAACAGGCGATCCGCGAGATCGACGCCGGCGCTGACGAGGCGCGCCATGCGCTCGGCAAATCGCGCGCCGAAGAATTCCGCCTCAAGCAGCGGCGCGAAGAACTCGACGCCGAAGTCGCAAGCCTGAACGAAAAAGTGCGTCTGGCGCTCACCGAGGGTCGCGAAGATCTCGCGCGCGCCGGCGTTGCACGACAAATTGATCTTGAGTCCCAGGGCATTGCACTCGAACGCGCGATGGATTTCGTCGAGCTCGAAATCGACGAACAGACCAAGGCGTTACAGGCGATGCTTGCGGCACGACGCGAAGCCGAAGCCCGGCTTGCCGATCTCGAGAAAAGTCTCGCGCAGCAAGCGGTGCATGAAACCGGACGGGCTTCAGCCGCGACCAAAACTGTGAGTCCCGATCGGGCCATGGCGGCGATCGCGCGGGTGACGGGTGTGCCTGCCTCCAGCGTCTTCGCCGACAAAGAACTCGACGAGCTTGACAGACTGCACCGCGAGAAGGAAATCGCGGCGCGGCTTGAAAGGATCAAGTCGCAACAATGAGTGCAATTGGCGACATTCTGCTCGCCTCCGACGTACGGCCCTTCGCGGTCGCGGCAGCAATCATGGTGGCCTTGGGCGGTATTGAGCTGCTCACTACCATGATCGGATTTTCAATCAGCGAATTCCTCGGCAAGGATTTTTCCATCGATGCCGACAACAACGGCCTCAACGGGCTGTTTCTCTGGATCAATGCAGGCCGACTGCCTCTCCTGATCCTGATCATCCTGGCGCTCGGCATCTTCGCTATCGGAGGATTTTTGATCCAGGGCCTCGCTCACAGCGTGGGCACCGCCCTGCCGGTTTCGATCGCTGCACTAGCGGCCGCGGCCGCCAGCGTTCCTCTGATCAGAACCACAAGTCGCGGTCTCGCCCGCATCATCCCGCGGGACGAGACCTATGCGGTGAGCGATAGCGACTTTGTCGGCAAGGTCGCCACCGTGACCGTCGGTCCTTTGGATCAAGGACTTCCCGGTCGCGTCCGTCTCAAGGATGTCTTCGGCAATTGGCATACCGTGTCGGCGCGTGCCGCGAGCGATTCCGAGGCGTTGCCGGTCGGCGCCGCTGTCTTGCTGGTCGACCGTGACGCCAAGAGCTTTATCGCAATTGCCGCACCCGCCGACTTGATTGAACAACAAGCATCATCCAGCAAAGCATAATACAGGGCATAATCATGTGGGAACTTGCTGTACCCGTCGTCATTGGCGTCCTCGCCATCCTCGTCATCGGGTTGATGTTCGCCAAACTCTACAAACGGTCGACGCGGGATGAAGCGTATGTGCGGACCGGGCTCGGCGGCCAGAAGGTCGTGCTCGACGGCGGCTCGGTCGTTCTCCCGATCTTCCACTCGACGGCGGCGGTCAACCTGAAGACGCTCCGGCTCGAAGTCGTGCGCGGCGGCCCGGATTCCCTGATCACCAAGGACCGCATGCGCGTCGATATCGGTGCGGAGTTCTATCTGCGCGTCAAACCCGACACTTCTTCGATCGCGCTCGCGGCGCAGACGCTGGGCAGCCGCACCAACAACGCCGTCGAACTGCGCGAATTGATCGAGGCCAAATTCGTCGACGGCCTCCGCTCGGTCGCTGCGACCATGAATCTCGAAGAGCTGCAGGAGCAGCGAGCGAAATTCGTCAAGTCGGTGCAGGATGCGGTCGGCGCCGATATCGAGAACAACGGCCTCGAGCTTGAATCGGTGTCGCTGACAAGGCTCGACCAGAGTGACATCAAGCATTTCAACCCGAGCAACTTCTTCGATGCCCACGGTCTCACCACGCTGACCAACATCACCAAGCAGCGTGAGCAGGAACGCAACCAGATCATCCGCAATACAGAAGTGAATATCGCCCAGCAGGATCTGGTCGCGCGCCAGACCACGCTGACGATCGAGCTGACCAAGCGCGAGGCGGAGTTGGCCCAGCAGCGCGACATCGCCAACAAGACTGCCTCGATGCGCGCGGAGACGGCGCAAGCCGAGCAGACTGCCCTGCAGAAGGAAGCCGAATACCGCATCCAGCAGGAACTCGCGGTCGCCAACAAGCAGACCGAGGCCAACCAGGCCCGCGACACCCGGAAGATCGAAGCCGATCTCGCGGTCAAGCGGCGCACCACCGAAGCTGATCGTGAACTCGAGATCGTCGCGCAAGAAGCGGCGATCCTGGTCGCCGACAAGAGCAAGGACCAGTCGGAAGCGCAAACCATTGCCGAAACTGCGCGCGCGCTTGCGATCGCCGCGGAGGAAAAGGTCACGACCGCCCGAGCCACCGAAATCGCCGAACGCGACCGCATCATCAATGTGATCGCGGCGCGCAAGGTGGCCGAGACCGAGGCGATGCCGATCACGGTCATGGCACAAGCCGAACGGCAGGCCGCCGACAACAAGGCGGAAGCCACCAACGTGCTCGCCCAGGCCGATGCCAATGCCGCCACCACCCGTGCCGCCGGCGTCAGGGCGCTCGGCCAGGCCGAAGCGGAAGTCGCGACCTTGAAGACCGAAGCGCGCAACAGATTGAGCGCGGCGATCATCGAGTACGACCTCAATCTCGCGCGCATCAACGTCATCCCGAACGCGCTTGCGGAGGCCGTCAAGCCGGTCGAGAAGATCTCCGACATCCGGATCTTCGACACCGGCGGCATGCTCGGCCGCGGCGGCAATGGCCATTTGAATGGCAATGGCGGGATAGGATTGGGCGACGGCCTCGCCGCGCAGTTGCTGTCGGTCTCCGCCTTCAAGCCGATGATCGACAAGATCCTGAGCGAGGCCGGTTTCCCGACGGAACCGGATGCGCTGACCAGCCTCACCAGCGCGTTGGCACAGCGGAAGGCGGACGTGGGCGCCGCCGAGGAAGTGCCAGCGGCAACCAACGGCGCGGCGATCGCGGCGCCAGCCGCGGCGTTGAGCAAGCCGGCGGCGGAAACGAGGGCATAGTCCCGAACCATCCATCGCATCCAATGGCCCGCCGTGTTCCCCCCACGGCGGGCCTCCTGCTTGTCGGGAAACGGGTGGGATCGGAGAAGCTCAAACCACACACTTTGGCGGACTCAAAACTTCGACGGAAGTCTGCCATGTCCGCCCTCAAGACCCCTCACCTGCCGCCGACCTTCGGCCGTCTGGCCTGGTCGAACCTCGCCGCACAGTCGGCTGAGCAGATCGCGCTGGCCGCTGCTCCCATCGTAGCGGTGCTCCTGCTCGGCGTCGGCGAGGGCCAGACCGGCCTGCTGCAGACCGCACTGACGCTGCCCTTCATCCTGTTTGCGATCCCCGCAGGCCTGCTCGCCGACCGCTTCTCGCGGCGCGTCCTGATGGCGGGTTCCGAGGCGTTGCGTGCGGCGGCACTTGCCGCAACACTGCTCCTGATCTTGCTCGGCCTGTTGACGCTGCCGCTGCTTTCGGTGCTCGGCTTCATCGCCGTGTGCGGGACGGTTGCCTACAGCGTGGCCGCGCCTGCGCTGGTCCCGTCGCTGGTGACGCCGGATCAGTTGCCGACGGCGAATGCGCGGATCGAACTGGCCCGCACTGTCGCTTTCGCCAGCGGGCCTGCGCTCGGCGGCGTGCTGGTCGGATGGGTCGGTGCCGCGCCCGCCTTCGGATTTGCCGCCGCGCTTTCGGTGATCGCCGTGGTGCTGCTGGCCGGTATCCACGAGCCGGCCCGCGCGCCGGCGCCGCGTCGACATCCGCTGCTGGAGATCAAGGAAGGCGCCGTGTTCGTGTTCCGTCATGAGCTGCTGCGGCCGGTCTTCATCACCCAGTTCATCTTCAACACTGCCTCCTTCCTGTTGCTCGCGGTGTTCGTGCCCTATGCCGTCAGGCATCTCGGCCTCTCCGCAATCGGCGTCGGCACCACGCTCGCGATGTACGGCGTCGGCATGGTGGTCGGCGCGCTTGCGGCGACGCGGGTGATGCGGCGCCTTGCGTTCGGCACGGTGATCGGGCTCGGCCCGGTGACGGGCTTCATCGCCTCCACCATCATGGCGCTGACGACGATCGTCCCTACGCCGCTGCTTGCGGGCCTGAGCTTCTTCCTGCTCGGTGTCGGCCCGATCCTGTGGGTGATCTCGACGACAACGCTCCGGCAATCGGTGACGCCGCCTTCGCTGCTCGGCCGTGTCTCCGCCATCAACATCATAAGCTACGGCGCGCGCCCGCTCGGCTCCGCACTGGGCGCGATCGTCGGCGGGCTTTTCGGCGCGGAGACCTGCCTCTACCTTGCCGCGGCAATCTTCGGCGGACAGGCGCTGGTGATCCTGCTGTCGCCCGCGGTCTCGCTCGTCAGGCAGCCCGACATGGTCAGCGAACCGGCGGCGTGTTGATGAGAGAAGGACTCAACTGACCTCATCCACGATTAGAGAATGTTTTACGTCATGACCGGATGTCCGGCCATGACGGCAAAATTAGTGGCTGGTCTTTCCCGCTTTGTATGATACATGTCATTCAATATCCGAGCGGGAACACCATGACTGACCAGACTGCAACCCTTGATGCTGCCGCCGCATCTCGCCCCCGATCCTCCTCCGGCGTGCTGCAGATCGCGGTTCTGGCCGCGCTTGCGGCGACCGGCACGCTGGCCACCAACATCCTGCTGCCGTCGCTGCCGCAGATGGCGGCCTCGCTGAACGTGACGACCGCGGCCGTCACGTCGGCCATCACGATCTTTCTCGCCATGTTCGCGCTCGGCCAGCTCGTGGTCGGTCCGATCTCGGATCGCTTCGGCCGTCGCTGGCCGGTCCTGATCGGTTTCGCGGTATTCTTTGCCGGCAGCGTCTGGTGCAGCCTTGCAGAAGACCTCCCGAACCTCTTAATCGGCCGCGTCGTCCAGGCCGCCGGCGCCTGCGCAACGTCGGTGCTGTCGCGCGCCATTGCCCGCGACCTGTTCACCGGCGCCGCCTTGGCGCGCGCGATGGCGCTGATCATGATCGCGATGGCGGCGGCGCCGGGTTTCTCGCCGCTGCTCGGCGGCGCGCTCGATCACTATTTCGGCTGGCGCTCGGAATTCGTGCTCGTCGCGGCGTTTGCGGCGCTTGGCGCGCTCGCTTATGGCGCCACACTCGGAGAGACCCACCACTCGACGCGGATTGCGCTCAACCCCTTCGCCATCACGCGCACCTATCTCGGTCTGATCGCAGATCGCCGCTTCGTTGTGCCAACGGCAACCGTCAGCCTGATTATGGGAGGTCTGTTTGCGATGTTCTCGGCCGCGCCCCGGATCTTGATCGAGGCGCTGCATTTCTCACCGATCGAGCTCGGCCTGTTCTTCGCCGGCACCGTGCTGATTGTATTCGCCTCCGGCTGGCTCGCGACAAGGCTTGCGCCGCGCTTTGGCCTCGACCGCTCGATCAAGGGCGCGCTATTGGCAGCAGCCATCGGCGGGGCTGCCATGCTCTTCGTCTCGCTCTTCACCCCGAGCTTCCTGCCGTTCCTGACTGCGATGAGCGTGTTCCTGCTCGGCATGGGCATCGTCAACCCACTCGGCGTCGCGCAGGCGCTCTCGCCCTTCGGCGAAAAGGCGGGTGCGGCTTCCGCGCTACTCGGCTTCTGGCAGATGATGAGCGCGGCGATCGGGGTATGGCTCGCTGCGACCGTGCCGCACGAGGCGATGTTCGGGCTCGGCGTGGTGCTGACCGCTTTCTCACTGATAGCGGTCGTCCTGTACGCGCTGCGCACAAAGTAGGCCAGCGCGTAGCCCGGGTGGAGCGGAGCGCAACCCGGGACATCTGCGTCCGCGTTTGCGGCCGTCCCCGGGGTACGCTGGCGCTTCACCCGGGCTACAGATAAGGCGGAGCTAGCTCGCGAGGTAGCGCTCGTACTTTCCGGCCACCACCTCGTCCGCTGCAATGTCTGGATCGAGCGTATAGAGATTCTGCGCCCGGCTGATGCCGCGCAAGGCGAAGCGGCCGGTCGAAACCAGATAGTTCCGCCCTGCCCCATCCAGGCCATTCCGGAAGGCCTGCGAAGTCAGCAGCTCCCGGTCGACCGAGCTGCACATCGAAGCGATCCGGCTGACCTCATTGACCGCGGGCCCTACCACGGTGAAATCGAGCCGGTCCTCGCTGCCGATATTGCCATAGAACACCTCGCCCACATGCAAGCCGACATAGGCTGAGGTGGTCGGCCGTCCCTCGCCGGCACGGCGGGCGTTGAGCGCATTCAAATTGCGGCGGAAGCGGTGCTCGGCGCGGAGCGCGGCGCGCTTGGCGATCGCCATGTTCTCCTGCGTGAACATTGCCAGCACGCCGTCGCCGATCAGCTTCAGCACCTCGCCGCCGGCATCGTGGATCGCGTCGATGGAAGCCTGGGCATAATCGTTGAGGAACGGGATGATCTCGTCCGGCCCGATGCGCTCGCTGATCGCGGTCGAGCCGCGAACGTCCGAATACCACAACACTGCCTTGATGCGCTCGGTGACGCCGCGCGAGATGCGGCCGCGCATCACCTGCTCGGCGGTCTCGCGCCCCAGATAGACCCGCCCCAAGGTGCGTGCGATGTCGACCTGCGCTGCTGATTTCACCGCCAACCCAAGGACCGGCACCAAGTCGCGCAGCGCCGCCATGTGATGCTCGCCGAACCCCTCGGACTGGCGGGTGGTCCAGTAGGAGTAGAAGCAGTCCATCTCGCCGATCGTGCCGGCTTCGCCGAACCGGTGCACGAAGGAGATGAAATGCTTGTGGCCCTTTTCCGCGAGTTCGTTGATCATCGAGAAATCGAGCGTGGCGCAATCGGCCAGGTCGATCGCCATCTCGTCCTGCCCGCTTTCCAGCATGTGGTAGAAGGTCGAGCGCCGCCAGGTCTGGCTGGCATCGCCGCTGCTGGTCGAGCCGTATTCGAAAGCATCGCTTTCGTTGGTCTCGCTGTCGTTCCAGCGGAATCCGCGGCCTTCGAAGATCGGGTGCAGCGTGTCGATGAAGACGATGGCGCGCGACAGCGGCATTCCGGCCGCGCGGCAGCGTTCGCAGAAGCCGCGCAGCAGGTCGTTTTCGGGCAGGCCCGTCAGACCCTGTCTGACCAGCCAGTTCATCAGGCGCAGGCGGGGTGTGAGTTCCATACGCGGATTATGCCGGGCAATCATGTCGCGCGAAAGATCGGTCGGCGCTCCTCGGGCGCGACTTGACGACACTTCCGCGGCAGCGGCAAATGCGGGAACAACGAGGCAAGACAGAAACGCGACGGACCGATGAGCGCCCGGCAGCTTCCGATCATTCTGGCGCTCGGCACCACCCAGACGCTCGCCTGGGCCTCGAGCTATTACCTGCCCGCGGTGCTCGCTGATCCCATCGCCAGCGATCTCGGCATCGCGCCCAACTGGATCTTCGCCGCCTTCTCCGCCTCGCTCGTGCTCTCGGCCCTGCTCGGCCCCCGGATCGGCCGCCAGATCGACCTGGTCGGCGGCAGGTCCGTGCTGTCGATCTCCAATCTGACGCTGGCGGCAGGGCTCGTGCTGCTCGGCCTCACGCAGTCCATTCCGCTGCTGCTGCTCGCCTGGCTCTTCCTCGGGGTCGGCATGGGGTACGGCCTCTATGATGCCGCCTTCGGCGCGCTCGGGCGCATCTATGGCGAGGCGGCGCGGCGCCCGATCACGGGCATCACGCTGATGGCGGGCTTTGCCTCCACCGTCGGCTGGCCGCTGAGTGCGTGGGGGCTGGAGACGATCGGTTGGCGCGATACCTGCTTTGCCTGGGCGGCGGCACATCTTCTGATCGGCCTGCCGCTCAACTGGCTGATGTTGCCGCCAATCCCCGGCGCCAAGGCCGCGGCGGCCAATGCGGTGAAGCCGCATATCCCGATCGACCGGCCGATGATCCTGCTGGCGTTTGCGTTCGCGACCGCCTGGACCGTCACCGGCGCGATGGCGGCGCACTTCCCGCGCATCCTGGAAGCGGCCGGCGCGAC
>NZ_PSRR01000218.1 GCF_004296405.1 Bradyrhizobium sp. Leo170 | reverse complement strand
CCAGCCCGGACATGCATAATGCACGTCAGGAAAGGCGAGCGTTCGATGCCGTATGAGAAGGCGAATTGAGCCGTTCTTCGATCTGTAGCAGTCAACTTGAATCGATAGTACCCGGCGTTGGATTCGATTCTGATATCAAACGACGATAGCCCGAACGATTGGACGACGCGTCCAGTACCGTGCTTGATGGTCTGCCCGGTCTCAGGCGGACACCAGCTAAAAAAGGCCTGTTGCGCTTTCCCTTCTTTCAGGGCCACCACTAAATGCCGGGGCACCGTGAACAGATCGCGTCTGTCACCCGGTACGAGCGAATCGAACCTGCCGTGAAAATCACCTTTCTCGATTCGAGATTCGATAGCTTCGACAAAAGCGGATAGCGCCTCGACGGAGATCGTTCTCGGAATCAATGCCATTTGGTCCGGTGCCGTGATCAGGAACTCGGCATACCGTCCGTCCGCATTCGTCTTTGCGACAATTGGCGCAGTCCAACCTTCGCTGCGCATGCTTCGAATTTCCGCCGATTCGCGGGGGTTGCTCCTGAAAAAACCGAACAAGTGGCTCGTACTGGTGTGCTTACAAAATTCAGACTGAGCTGCGATCCTGCCGTGGCACGCGGGAGTGAACAGCGGAGGGATCCGACGAGCGCTGCTGCCGCAAGGAGGCACATCGTACCGTCAAGGATTTTCGCGCCGGCGGCGGACTGCGCGCGCGGATGCGACGAGTTGACGTTTGTCGGCGAGGCAAACCGCGCCTGTGCGGACGTTCTCCATGTGCCGGGCCGGCGGCCGCTCTTTAATTGACATCCAAGCCGAGTCGCCGACGACCTCGTTCCGAGAATCGTGACTCAGTTGGCGGCGGTGAGGTGATCATTTCTCATTAAGGGCGGGCCATCGACTATAGGCGAAAACCCATATCGCGACTAAATTTAGTAAGGGGATCATGAACGCGATCGTCCACCACGGGCTTCGGCCCGCACGCGCCAGAATTTTGCTCACAGGCACGCCATAGATTGCTGCCGCAATGATAACGATGATCCAATGCCAAATACTTAGCGACCCCATGCTTCCCTCAGCCCACGCAATCATCGCCTTGCTAGAGCTGCGGAACGTTTGCGTCAAGCAGGCTCGCTCGACTGTCGACCTGATCGAGGTGCGCAGGCCCGCAAGCAAGACGCCGCGCGGTGATTGCCGGCATGTTCTTTGGTGAGCTATATTAGCGAGGGCGGCGGACAAGCGGCCGTATCTTGACGGTATGCGTGACGGTACTGGTTAAACGCGATGCCGCAAACTCCAATGGTGGCGCGTGATTAGCCGATCAATTGACAATCGAGTGGGAATAATTCACGCCCGCTCGGGAGCGGTTTGCGGTCTGGATTTTGGGACGTCGAACACTACGCTTGGCACAATCATCGGCGATGACCCGGTGTTGGCCACGCTTGAGGGCGATCACGTCACAATTCCAAGCGCAATCTTCTACAAAGCCGGCGCCGGCACCCATATCGGCCGTCGTGCCATCGAAGCGTATGTAGAGGGTGACGCCGGGCGACTGATGCGCAGCCTCAAATCGGTGCTCGGCACGACGCTGATCGACGAGACGACCCGCGTCGGCCGCGCGCGCGTTAGCTTCCGTGATGTCATCGCTTACTATATTGGTGCGGTGAAGCGGCGCGCGGAAGAGGTCATCGGACACCCTTTGTGTCACGTCGTACATGGCCGCCCGGTACACTTCGTCGATGACAATCCGACTGGCGATGCCAAGGCGGAGGCGACTTTGCGCGATATAGCCAAGCAAGTCGGCTTTGGTGACATCTCATTTCAGTTCGAGCCGATCGCAGCGGCGCTTGACTACGAACGTCAAATCGGGACCGAGGAAATCGCGCTGATCGCCGATATCGGCGGGGGAACGTCGGACTTCTCAGTTGTTCGGTTGTCGCCGGAGCGGCATCGCCACGCCGAGCGCAAGGACGATATCCTGGCCAACGACGGCGTCCGCATCGGCGGCACCGATTTCGATCGGTATCTCAGCCTTGGTGTCGTGATGCCGTTGCTCGGCTATCGCTCGGCTATGAAGCGGGAGGATCTGGAAGTCCCGTCGAGCTATTTCCACGACCTCGCGACGTGGTCGAGCATCAACCGCATGTATGACTCAAAAGTCATCAGCGAAATACGTCAGGTGCGTTATGAGGCGAAGCAGCCGGAATTGCTCGATCGTCTGGTGCGGGTGCTCGACGAGCAGCGCGGACACACGCTTGCGATGGATGTCGAAGGCGTCAAGATAGGGCTCTCGGAGACGCCGAAATCCAACATCGCGTTGGAGTGGATTGAGAAGGGCCTGGAAGCCGAGGTACGACGCAGGGATCTGGTCAGTTACACCCAGCGTCTTGCCGACCGCATCGAGGCGCGGATAGACATTTGCCTGAAGCAGGCCGGCCTTGCGGGAGCCGACATCGACGCGGTGTTTCTGACCGGAGGGTCGGTTCAACTGGCCCATGTCCGCAAGGCAATCACGGCGAAACTGCCAGCGGCGCGCGCGATTGATGGAGATACGTTCGGGGCTGTCGGCAAGGGACTGACCATCGAGGCCGCACGGCGTTACGGGACCTCTTAACCTCAGGGGGCTCTCACGCCGGCCGCGAGCCCGTGATGGGCGACGGCCGGACGTACGAATACGTCGTCGGCCTGCGCGCGGTGACCTCGACCGACGGCATGACGGCGGACGTCTATCGGTTCGACATGAGCTTCCTCGGGGCGACGGCGACGCGTATCATCAACGAGGTGAGGGGTGTGAACCGGGTAGTGTACGACGTGACGAGCAAGCCGCCGGGGACGATTGAATGGGAGTACCGTGGAGTAGTATCGGATAGCAGAGGACACTCGAGCGAATCCTAGGCCATCGATAGTAGTAGATAGATTCTAGGCGACCCGCAGATCTGCCGCTCTGTCGGGCGTCTCCCCGCTCTTCGAACGGCGCCCATACGCCGTCAGGCCCACCCCAACCTTCGCGACTTTGTGGCCTTCAAATATTCGGTCGCGCGCTGCTCGAAGAAGTTAGCGCGCGCGACCAGTTCTCAGCGTCGATCACACGGTCGTAGATCGATTACTGCTCCTTCTTGAACAAATCCTGGAAGATGAGCTGGCCCCAAACGCGGCCGCGTGCGTGCACCAGCGCGCCACCCTCGTTGAGCTTTCCCAGCTTGACGGGTGCGAACCCGAGTTGTTTGGCCAAGGCCACCACGGGAGCGGTCGCGTCCTCGTCGTCGCTCGACAGAAAGACGACCCGGTGGCCGCCCTCGACGATCGGATCGGCAGCCAGGGTGGCCGCAATCAGGTGATTGAAACCTTTCACGAACTTGGCGCCGGTGAACGCCTTCGCGACGAAGGCGGAGGACGGGAGACCGTCCAGCTCTTCAAGGGGAACTAACGCATTCATCGCGTCGATGACCGTCTTGCCCTTCCAGCTCGACAGGGCCTTCGCAACCTCGCGATGCTCCCCGAACGGGACCGCCAGGATGATTGTGTCGGCCTCGAGCGCATCTTGCAGCGACTTGGCGACGACCATGGGTCCAATCGCCCGAGCCTGCGGCGCCAATGCCTCGGGCGGTCGGCGGCTCGCGACGGTCACGTCGATATTTTTACGGGCGAAGGCGCGGGCGAGGGCCTGGCCTATCTTACCGAATCCTACAATTGCATAGCTCATAATGCTTCTCCGATCCGTGTTGATATTGATTCCCCGGCCTTTCAGATGGCCGAGAAGCCGCCGTCGACAGACAACTCCACCCCATTCACGAAGCTCGAATCGTCCGAAGCAAGAAACAGCGCGACCGCCGCAATTTCCTCTGGACGACCCATCTTTCCCCGCGGGATCAGGGATTCGAACATCCGCTTCGCCTCCTCGGTGAGAACTTGGTCCTGCATCGGTGTGGCGATCGGCCCCGGGCTCAGCACGTTCACCCGGATATTCCTGCCCTTCAGTTCGTTGAGCCAAGTGCGTGCGAATGAGCGCAACGCCGCCTTGCTCGCCGAATACACGCCGTAACCAGGAAAACCTTTCACCGAGGCAACTGACCCGGTCATGAAGATCGATCCGCCATCGTTGAACAGCGGCAACGCCTTCTGAACCGTAAACAGCGTGCCGCGCGCATTCAGGTTGAAGGCCGCATCGAAGTGCTGTTCGGTAATCTCGCCCAGTGGGACGGCTTCGCCCATGCCGGCGCTCGCGTACAGGACGTCGATCCTGCCCTTTTCCCGCTTGACCGTGTCGAACAAACCGTCGAGGTCGTCGAGATTGGCCGCGTCGCCGCGCACGCCGGTCACGTTCCGGCCAATCAGCTTGACGGCCTCATCGAGCGCCTCCTGCCTCCGGCCCGTGATGAAAACATAAGCGCCTTCTTCAACGAACCGCTTGGCGCTCGCCAGCGCCATGCCGCTCGATCCACCCGTGATGACTGCAACCTTGCCCTCAAGCTTTCCCATGACTTCTCCTTTCGGCTTTCCTCAGTTGCCCCCAAGCATTCGTCCGGGGACGGTGTCGAGGCTGAAATGGGTCCGGCCGCGTCAGGCGTTCAGTGCGGAAGTTCGCACATCGGTGGTGCAAAATCGAACCAGGCGAGCTAGTAACTTCAGCCACGGCATGCGGTGTGCGCGGTGAGCGATGCCCCAGGCGCCAAAGTCGCCGCCCCACTTGTCCGAGGACGAGACGTTATTCGATGGTATTGGGCACGGGCTTTGGAAGGCGCACCCCCGGCGGTGCTGGATTGCACCATGATTGACTGGGATGACGTTCGCTACTTTCTTGCCGTCGCGCGCGGAGGCTCAGTGCGGGCTGCCGCCGAGCGCCTCGATGTGAACCACGCGACCGTGCTGCGACGCATCGCCCAGCTCGAGGAACGCCTCGGGGTGCACATGTTCGAAAAGCTGCCTTCGGGCTACCGCCTGACGGCTGCGGGCGAGGAGGTCCTTGAGTTCGCGGACCAGATGGAAGCGTCGTCGCACCTGCTGGAGACGCGCGTCTTCGGGCGCGACCAGAGTGTGCGCGGGCTTCTGCGGGTGACGCTGGCACCGCCCCTCGCGAACCACCTGCTGATGCCGGACTTCGCCGATTTCGCGCGTCTGCATCCGGACATCGAGATGGACATCTTGTCGTCCGGGGAACTGGCAAATCTGACCAACCGACAGGCCGACGTCGCGATCCGCGTCGTCTACGACCGCAAAACCCTGCCGCTCAATCTTCACGGCCTGAAGGGACCGGAACTGTTCGGCGGCGTCTACATGTCCCGCGATCGACTGGCCGCGTGGCGTGCGGGCGCGCCTGATCCCATCCGCTGGATCGTCATCAGCATTCATGGAATTCCGGATTGGGCCAGCGAGGGTGAGGTTCGTACCACGGGGGTTCCATTCAGGACCAGTGACGCCGGGGCGCAGATCGTTGCTGTACGGCAAGGGCTCGGGATCACGACACTGCCGTGCTTCGTCGGCGATGCCGACCCGCTGCTGGTGAGGGTGCCGGGCACCGACCTGCACATGTACGGAACGGTCTGGCTTCTCACACAGGGGGAGACACGCAAGACGAAGCGCGTGCGGCTCTTCGCGGAGTTCGTATCCCGCAGGCTCGCCGCGTACGCTCCGCTTCTCGCCGGGCTGTCCCTATCGCGCGACTGACGCGCGGTGGGTCGCCGGCGACGCTTGCCATAATCCAGTCGGAAGCCGAGCTGCGATCGCTCCAAGCGAAAATCGCGGTCAATCCCTCGCGCTGCTGACGGTAGTCTTCGGCTATGTCGGCGCTGCGGCGTTGCCAGTGGATTCGAGAAAAGTGGACCGATCGATATTGATAGTCGCTGAAAGCGGCACGGCAGCAAGTGGTCTTCCCGGATATCTATTGCGTGTCGGAGGCTCGGCTCAGTGGCCTGAAATTACTCCACCGTTGACATCGAGTGCCGGACGAAGATGTTCGTCTCGCTATTCCAGATACGGCGTCAGCACATCTTCGATCCATTTCATGAATGCACGGACTCGGCGCGACAGATTGCTCCGATGTGCTACGACGAGGGACACGGCGAGCGGCCGGCGACGAAAATCGGGTATGATCTCCACAAGCGCTCCACTCTCTAAGTATCGGCCAACCCCCAAGAGTGGCGCCTGAATCAGGCCAAGGCCGGCGAGGGCAGCGGCTTCGTAGGTCTGCGCGCTGTTGACGTGTAGCGCACCTGGCAACTGAAGCGTCGCGTAGCTGTCGCCGTCCGGATATTCCCATCCATAGGGTCTTGCGCCCAGCATCGTCGAAAAATGAATTGTCCGATGTTCCTGACGCTGGAGATCTTCTAGCGATCGAGGAACGCCATAGCGCGCCAGATAGGCGGGACTGGCAGCGTTGACCATACGCAACAGGCCCAGCGGGCGGGCAATCAGCGTCTCGTCCCTGATGGGACCAAGCCGCAATACGCAGTCAAATCCCTCTTGAACCAAATCAACTTGCCGATCCGTACTCGACACCTCCAACTCCAACTCGGGGTGAGTCGCCATGAAATCCGGCAAGGCCGGCACGATCGTTGTGCGCGCCACCTCGGTCGGAAGATCGACCCGTAAGCGCCCGCGAAGTACCACTCGATCGCTCGCGAACATTGAGTGCAGATCATCAACTTCAGCAAGAAGATCGCGGGCGCGGGCATGAAATGCGCGTCCGTCCTCCGTCAACTGCACGCTGCGCGTCGTCCGGTGCAGGAGCCTGACACCGACATCTTCTTCCAGCTTCCGGACCGCCGTTGAGGCTCTCCCCTTTTGGATGCCCAGCCTATCGGCCGCCTGGGTGAAGCTCCCCATTTCCGCGACCGTTATGAAAATGAGGATGGGTTCGAGATTCTGCATTTTCGAGCCTTCGCATTGTTCACCGCGTGAGGAACAGTGAGTTCATTTCGTCGGCATTTATCACACGCAGGAGACACAGTAAGTAGGGGGCCTCGAAGACAGGTGACCCTCTCGGAGAACGCCAAGTGTCTGAAACTATGAACCTTCATCAGGCGCCGGAAGTCATGAACTTGCATCGCGCCCTGTGGGCCGGCCGGATAATGACCGCAGCTGTCGTTGTCGCTCTGGTGGCAGACGGCACTATTCAGCTTTTCGCGCCGGCACAGATCGCGAGCATGTTGCAGGAAACCGGGTTTGCGATGGACCTGACCCGTGTCGTAGCTCCGATCATCCTCGCCTGTGCCATCCTTTACGCCGTCCCGGCCACCGCCGTCCTCGGCGCGATCTTGGTGACGGGCTTTCTGGGCGGCGCCATCTGTGCCCATGTCCGCATCGGTGAGTTGGGATCGCCACCGGAACTCATTTCCCTGTTGCTGGGCGCGCTGACATGGGGCGGCCTCTACGCGCGTGATGCCCGTGTCCGGGCCCTTTTGCCGCTCATCCGCTGAACCAACAGGGGGCTCTGCCCCCAAGATCAGGAGAAAACACATGTTTTTAGTAATGGGAATCACGGGAAAAGTTGGCGGCGCAACGGCAGAACATCTGTTGGCGCACGGCAAGGAGGTACGCGCGCTGGTCCGCAATCGCGAGAAGGCGACTAACTGGGTGAACCAGGGCGTGGAAATGGTAGACGGCGATTGGAATGATCCGGCAGCCATCGAGCAAGCGCTCAAAGGCGTCGACGGCGCGTTCGTCATGTTGCCGGCTGTCTGGGCGCCGTCGCCCGATTACAAAGAAGCAAAGGGCGTGATTGCAAACTATGTCGAGGCGCTCACCAAGGCAGCGCCGCCGCGAGTGGTTGCGCTTTCGTCGATGGGCGCGAACAGAACAAGCGGGCTCGGGATGATCACGGCCTTGTCGCTTCTGGAGCAAGGTTTTCGCGACCTGACATCGCCAACCGCGTTTGTGCGCGCAGGTGGATTCTTTGAAAATTTTCTCTACGGCTTGCAGGTCGCCCGGGGCGGAACGCTACCGGTCTACTACAATCCGACAAACCGGAAATCGACCATGGTCGCGACGAACGACATCGGCGCGGAGACTGCAACCCTTTTAACCGGGCCAGCATGGTCAGGGCAGCGCGTCCTCGAGCTTGGTTCGATGGTCAGCGCGGATGAAGTCGCGGAGCAATTGGGTGAAGTCCTGAATCTCGACGTGAAGGCCTTTGCAGTCCCGCGTGCAGGATGGGCGGAAGCGTTCGAGCGATTCGGCATCCCGAAGGGCCACACCGGACCTGCCGAAGAAATGTTTGAGGCCGTGAATGCAGGATGGATGGACCTCGGAGTCGAGGGTACGGAGCACGTAGCGGGTACGACGTCCGCACGCGATGTATTCGAGGCCGCGCAGAACGCCGCCAAGGCGTAAGCCGCAGCGGCGGCATGCTCGCGTAGCCGACCCTTTTACGGGTTGATGGCGTCAAGCGATCAGTCGGACCAAGGATCAGCGCAGAAAAGCTGGGTTGGTGCTCAGCCGACGGGAGTTGACGGGCTCGAAGCGCCTAACAGGTGAGTTTGCTTTGACAGTGGCCTCAGGCAGGCCTTGTGGGCCTAGTTCAGGTTTTGCAGCTGCTGCGCGGCGGTCGCCGTGTCACGGCATCGTGCAGCAGCTCTGCGACGCTTTCGAGGTCCCGGGCGTTAATCGCCGCAATGTAGTGACCATAGAACTCCTTGAGGTCCGTATTTGACATTAGAGCATGATCCGGAAAAGTGGACACCGGTTTTCCCTCGCGACAAACGCGAAGCGTTTGCGCTGAGATCATGCTCAAACAAAGAGCTAGAGCGCGATGACGATTCGAAGAAAAGTCATCACGCTCTAGTCTGCTCCTTTGTTGCAATCAGTTTGCGGGCCTTCAGGCCAACAGCCCACCATCGACGTTCACGATGGTCCCAGTGATCTGGCGGGCGGCGGGACTTGCGAGGAAGGCGACGGCGGCGGCGATATCCGCAGGCGCGCCATAACGGCCCAACGGGATGAGGCTGCGCTGGAAGTCCGAGAACTCACCGTCCGCGGGGTTCATGTCAGTGTCGGTTGAGCCCGGCTGGACCAGATTAGCCGTAATGTCGCGTGGCCCAAGCTCGTGCGCCAGACCGCGGGTGAAGGACTGCAGCGCGGACTTGGTCATGAAATAGACCGTACCGGTCGCCCCGACGATGCGCTCTGCGCCGGCGGAACCGATGGTGATCACACGGCCGCCCGCGCCAAGGTGGGGGATGGCCGCTTGCGTGACGAGTACGGGGCCGCGGACGTTGACTGCGAGAAGCGCGTCGATGTCGTCCACCTTGAAGTCGGCGATCGTATCGTAGAGCGCGATGGCGGCGTTGTTGACGAGAATGTCCAGCCCCCCCAACGCTCCGACGGCCTCATCGACGGACCGTCTAATGGCGACCGGATCGGCGCTATCGGCCTGGATGGCTACGCCACGGCGGCCATGCCGCTCGATCGACGTCACCACCGCTTGGGCGCGCTCGGTGGCGTGCTGAAAGGTCAGGGCGACGTCCGCACCGTTCTCAGCGAGCACGAGCGCGATGGCCGCCCCGATCCCCCGAGAGCCACCGGTCACAAGTGCCCGTTTTCCGGCCAAACTGATCATCATTCGTCCTTTTATGTAGTGATCGTTGCATATTTCATATTTCCTAGAATCGTTGCGCAGGGGCGTCAATATGTTTATGTAGTGATCGATGCAAAAAAAGGATCAGTGCTCATCAGAATGCGCACGCCGTGGACGTGGTCGGCCGCGCGCGTTTGACCGTGAAGCCGCGCTGGCGCAGGCAATGAAGCTGTTCTGGATCAAGGGCTACGAGGGGACTTCGGTTGCAGACCTAACGGAGGCGATGGGCGTGGGTTCGACCAGTCTCTATGCCGCCTTCGGCTCGAAGGACGAGCTGTATGCCGAAGCGCTTCGCTTCTACTCCGCGACCTATGAGGACTTGGTCCTAGGGCGGTTTCGCAAGGCCGCCACGGCGCGCGACGCGGCGCTGGCGTACCTGCGAGACTCCGCGGCTGCAATGACGGGATCGGATTGCGACCTGCCTCACGGATGCATGGTCACGCTGGCGACGGTTGGAAGCGATGGCCACACCGAACTGGGCGACCTGATGCGTACGGCACGGGGTGGCGCGTTTGATGTGCTCACGGCTCGTTTGGAAAAGGGCGTCGCAGAAGGGGAGCTGCCAAAATCTCTCGATGTCGCCAAGCTCGCGAGGTTTCTGCAAACTGTGCAGAGCGGGATGGCGATCCGAGCCCGTGACGGCGCCGACAGGGCCGAACTCCAGGCTGTAGCCGAGATTGCCATGGCTGGGTGGGACGGTATCGTCTCCAGCGAGCGTCGGGCGGATTAGTTTTCCGCCTCAGCTCGAAGCGCTGAGGCGGAAAGCGTAATCAGCCATTCCTCGCACCAACCATGGTGGGTTACACCTTCTCTCTTCACGCGTTGAGACGATGGACGCCGGTACTCGGCTAACTATCCTAGACAGCTCGGGCATGTCGTGCCGCGAGAATGCGGACGCGCACCCCCTCACATACTCCCCGTCATGCCCCGCGAAGGCGGGGCATCCAGTATCCCGCGGCTTCTCGGTTCAAGCTCTGACGCCTCTGGAATACTGGATCGTCCGGTCAAGCCGGTGATGACAGCGGAGAGCTGTTTGACAATTGCATCAGAACCCACCAGGTCGCCGGGTCAACTGCTGTTCGCACGGTTGAGCTTGCGTGATCCCCTCGCGATCGTGCCGCCGCGCGGCACATCAGCGCTCTCGCTTTTCACGTGCTCGATGAATGCCCGCAGTTTGGGCAGGACCTGACGTTTCCCTGGATAGTACAGAAAGACCCCCGGCACGGTGACGGCGAACGGCGTCAGTAGCGCTTGCAATTGGCCTTCAGCCATTGGCGCTCTGGCAAGCGGACCGGGCAGTTGCGCGAGGCCCAAGCCTTGTATCGCCGCTTCGAGGAGTGTGGGGTAGTCGTGGGCAATCAGCGGTCCCGAGACGATCGCCTCCACCGTCCTGTTGCCGTCGACAAAGGGCCAGGGCGCAATCGACCCGTTCGAGCGGCGCATGCGCAGGCAGGCGTGGTCTCGCAGATCGTCGATGCGCTCCGGCTGTTGCCGTCGCCGCAGATATTCGGGGCTGCCGACGACCACCCACGGGAACGGCGGCGTCAGCCGCACCGCGACCATGTCGGCGGCGATGAACTGGCCCAGCCGGATGCCTGCATCAAAGCCTTCGGCCGCAAGGTCGACCAGCTCCGCGCTTGCGGCGATCTCCACTTCGACTTCGGGGTAGGTCCGGCAGAAGGATGCGATCAGCGGCTCCAACAGAAACGGCACCACCGCGCGCGGCACTGAGAGGCGCAATAGTCCGGCCGGGCGCTGACCCAGCTCACGTGCGACCTCGCTTGCGGCCACGAGCTCGGCGAAGGCGGGCTTCGCGCGCGAGATGAACCGCTCGCCGGCTTCGGTCAGACCGACGCTGCGCGTGGTGCGGACGAACAGCGCCGCACCGACGCGCGCCTCCAAGGCGCGCACGGCCTGGCTGATCGCCGATGGAGTGACCCCGAGTTCCGCGGCCGCTTTGCGGAAGTTGCGGTGTTGCGCGACACTCAGGAACGCCTCCACGCCGTCGAGCGCGCCGTGCCTGACTGTGAAGTTGTGCTTCATGGCTCATCGACATTATCGCGGATAGTCGCTCGCCGGAAGCGGTCGTATTTATTGTGGTGCGACCTGACGCTTTACGGGAGTCTTGCAATGACCGACGTCCTCGATGGCGTGCGCGATCACTATCGCGCGACCGGCCTGACCGAGCGGCTGAAGACGGCCCTCATGGCCTTCGGGCCGGAGAAACAGCGGCTGATGCCGCAGCAGCTAGCCGCGCTCGACCAGTTTCACACCCGCGGGCTCGCGGCGACCGCCGAGCTTGCCAGGTTGGCTGGAATTGCCGCCGACATGTCGGTCCTGGACGTCGGTTCGGGCGTCGGCGGGCCGGCGCGCTTTTTGGCTGCGACCCATGGCTGCCGGGTGACGGGCGTCGACCTCAGCGAGCCATTCGTGGATGCGGCGCGCTATCTGACCGAGCGAACGGGGCAGGGTGAGCGGGTGTCGTTTGAGACCGCCAGCGCGCTGGACCTTCCGTTCGACGACGGCCATTTCGACGTCGTGCTGTTGCAGCACGTGGCAATGAACATCTCCGATCGGGCGCGGCTCTACCGCGAGATCCGGCGCGTGCTGAAGGCAGGCGGCAGGTTTGCAATCTACGATGTCGTGCTGAACGACGGCGAGCCGCACTATCCCGTTCCCTGGGCACGAACGCCGGCTACAAGTTTTCTTCTGACCGCCGCCGCGACGCGCGAGGCGATTGAACCAGCCGGTTTCCGCAACGTCGCATGGCGAGACGACACAGAGGCCGCCAAAGGCTGGATCGCTGAGTTGCGTGCGTCGGGTCCGCCGCCTTCGCCCAATCTCGGCGTGGTGATGGGGCCGGACTTCGCGCAGCTTGCAGCCAACTTGGGACGAAACTTGATGGAGGGCCGGGTCGGCATCCTGAGCGCAGTGTTCGAGGCCGCGTCGGTCAACACCTGATAGGAGGTCCAATGTCTCCGGCAACCGTTTTCCAGATACATCTCGTGATGGGCTACGTCCCGTGGCTGCTTTGCTTCGGCGCGTATGTGTGGCCCAAGCTCAAGGCGATGGACCAGGTCGAGGCGCAACGCGCCATCGCAACCCTGCACAGCTTCCGCTTCTTCGGCCTCGTCTTCCTCGTTCCCGGCGTCGTCGGCCCCAATCTGCCGGCTGGCTTCGCCACCTTCGCCGCCTACGGTGACCTCGCAACCGGGGTGCTGGCAATCATGGCGCTTGTCACGGTCAACATACGTCCGCTGTTTTGGCTGTTCGTCGTCGCCTTCAATCTCGTCGGCGCGGCCGACATCATCGTCGACTACTACCACGGCAACGCGGTCGGCCTAGCGGCGCTGGCGGGGGAGTTGGGCGCCACTTACGCGATCCCGATCATCTACGTGCCTGTGCTGATGATCACGCACGTCGCTGCATTCTATTTGTTGGCGCGTGGTCAGGTCCGGGCGGCTCGCACTCTCCCGAGCTGGTCCAATGCGCGCTAGCGACCGCAGCCGCGCCTGGATCGTGGTGGTGCTGCTCTTCATGTTCATGGTGATCAATTTCGCCGACAAGGCGGTGATCGGGATCGCCGCAGTGCCAATCATGCAGGAGCTGCAACTCGGCCCGCGCCAGTTCGGGTTGGTCGGTTCCAGCTTCTACTTGCTGTTCGCAGTCTCGTCAGTCGCGACCGGCTTTCTCGTCAACCGGGTACAGACGCGCTGGGTGCTATTGGCGATGAGCTTCATCTGGGCGCTGACGCAGTTTCCGATGATCGGCTCGGTTGGGTTGGAAACCCTGGTGGCATGTCGCATCGCACTCGGGATCGGTGAAGGTCCGACAGCACCGGTGGCGCTGCATTCCGCCTACAAATGGTTCCCCAACGAAGTGCGCACCCTTCCGACTGCTGTCATTCTGCAAGGCGGGGCGATCGGCGTCCTGGTGGCATTGCCGCTGCTGAACTGGATCATTGTGCGTTGGACCTGGCATTGGGCGTTCGGCACGCTCGGCCTGGTCGGCCTCGTTTGGTGCGCGTTGTGGCTTGTCTTCGGCCGCGAAGGGGCGTTGGACACCGAGAGCGCAAAGCCAAAGGAAGCAGCGCAATCGTCCCTACGGGTCGGCTACGCGCAATTGCTGCTGAGCCCCACGATCTTGGCGTGCTGGGCGGCGTCGTTCGGGGCCAACTGGGCCCTGTCGCTGGCGCTCTCGTGGCAAGGCGCTTATCTGGCCAAGGGTCTTGGCCTTGCGCAAAGCTCGATCGGTTTCCTGGGAGCGCTGCCCGCTGGTGGCAGCGCGGTCGCGATGCTTGCGACCGGCTGGCATTCGCAACGCCTGCTGTCACGCGGCGTATCGAGCAGAGTGGCGCGCGGCATCCTCGGCGGATTGAGTGTCGTCCTTGGCGGCGCTGCGCTGGCGCTGCTGCCGTACGTTCCGGGCATCCCCGTCAAGATTGCCCTGACAACACTCGGGGTGGCGCTGCCTTCGGCGATCTACATCATCAGCAATGCCGTCGTTGGTGAAATCACTCCGGTAGCGCAACGGGGCGCACTGCTCGCGATCGGCACCGCAGTTGCGAGTTCAGCCGGTCTGCTCGCACCCTATGTCATGGGCAGTGTTATTGAGAGCGCCACGACACCGCTCGACGGGTTCAACACCGGCTTCTTCATGTGTGGGGTCATTATGCTGGTGGGTGGCGTCATCGCCATCGCGTTCGCAAATCCCGAGCGCGAGGCAAAACGGCGGTCGAGGCGGGGCCGGCCGCTCACGCATGCGCAGGCGGAGAAATGGATTCCGGGCTCGATGCGGAGCCTGTCACCGGGCCGCGCTTTGCGCGGACCCCGTGGCATCACCCCGGAATGACAAGCGTGGATTTGGCGCGCGGCGTACGACAAATCAACCCGACGGGCAAATCACCAAAAGTCTGTCTATCCCATCTCGCAAAAATAAACCGCTTAACCCGTCGGGCAAATCATCGCTATGACTCCGCGCGTCTCACGGCGGATGAGGGGCGGGTCGCGATCGTCACGAACGTTGCGGTGGGATGCGGTGGACGAGGGTGTAGCGACTGACGAGCGTGGCACTCGCGGACGGCGAAGTCGTGTGGTCTTGGCGCCCCGACGCTGGCGCTAAGCTCGCGAGCAGCAAGAGCTGCCGCGGGTGACGGTGGCAAAAGAGCCC
>NZ_PSRR01000217.1 GCF_004296405.1 Bradyrhizobium sp. Leo170 | reverse complement strand
TAATAGCGCGAGCGGGAGAGGTGCGACGAGTATGCGGATGGGCCTTCGAAACCCGATCTCGTCCAGCGCTAGCCCACCGTCATCCCTCCATCGACGACCCAGGCCGCGCCGTTGACATGCGCGGCGGCGTCGGAAGCGAGAAACGCGACGACATCGGCGATATTCTCCGGCTTCCCATATGGCGCACCGCCGCTTCGCCGTGGCGCGACTGAGCGCTCGCGCGCCTGGTCCTCGAGCTCCTGGATCATGCGCGACTCGATCGGGCCGGGGAGGATCGCGTTGACCCTGATCTTCGTTCCCGTCACCTCCAGCGCGGCGGTGCGGGTCAGGCCGAGCACCGCATGCTTGGACGCCACATAGCCGGCGAGCCCCGCGCGGCCACGGATCGCTGAGGTCGACGCGGTGTTGACGATAGCGCCCCGGCCGCGCGGCCTCATCTTCGCCAGCACGTATTTGAGACCGAGGAAGACGCCCTTCACATTGACCTGCAACAGCCGGTCGAACGTATCGTCAGGGTATTCGTGCAGCGGCGCGACCACGCCTTCGATGCCGGCGTTGTTGGCGAAGATGCCGATTGGACCAAGCTTCTGCTCGATCGTTTCGACAAACGCCGCGGTCTCCGCCGCGCTCGAGACGTCGGCACGGATGGCCAGCGCCTCGGCGCCCGCCGCCTCAACGAAGCGCGCCGTCGCCGCGGCCGCCGCTTCATCGATATCGACGATCGCGACGGCCCGGCTGGTCCGGGCCAGCGCGAGCGCGATTGCCCTGCCGATGTCGCCACCGCCGCCGGTGACGAGCGCTACTTCGCTGCTCATGATTTCAGGAAGTCGCAGCCGCCTTCCTCCAGCGGTCGCCACGCTTCGCTCGGCGGAATGGTCTTGATCAGCTTGTAATAGTCCCAGGGATATTTCGACTCTTCCGGCTTCTTGACCTCGAACAGATACATGTTGTGCAGTTTGCGGCCATCGGCGCGAACGCTGCCCTTGCCGAACAGGGGATCGTCGGTCGGCAGCTTCTTCATCTCCTGCACCACCGCTTTGCCGTCGCCGGAGGCTCCGAGCGCGTCGACGGCCTTGAGGTAATGCAGCATAGCGGCATAGACCCCGGCCTGCAGCGCAGTCGGATAGCGGCCGCCGTTGCGCGGTGCGAAGCGCTTGGACCAGGCGCGGGTATCGTCATTGAGATCCCAGTAGAAGGATTCGGTGAACTGCAGGCCCTGCGCCGTCTTCAGCCCCAGCGAATGCACGTCGCTGAGATAAAGCACGGTCGCGACCACGCGCTGGCCGCCCTGCGGGATGCCGAACTCGACCGATTGCTTGATCGAATTGATGGTGTCGCCGCCGGCATTGATCAGGGCGATCACCTCCGCCTTCGAACCCTGCGCCTGCAGCAGGAAGGAAGAAAAATCCTGGCTGTTGATCGGCGTGCGCACGCCGCCGACGACCTTGCCGCCGAGTTTCTGCACGACGTTCTTGACGTCCGCCTCCATCGCGTGCCCGAAGGCATAGTCGGCGGTCAGCGTGAACCAGGTCTTGCCGCCGCTGCCAACGACCGCCCGCGCGGCGCCCGATGATAGCGCGTAGGTGTCGTAGGTCCAGTGCACGAGGTTTGGCGAGCATGATTTGCCGGTGAGATCGGACGAGGACGCGCCCGACACCAGGAGCGTCTTGTTGTTCTGCTGCACGACGTTGCGCACCGCGAGCGCCACCGAGGAATTCGGCGCGTCGATGATGGCGTCGACATTGTTGCGGTCGATCCATTCGCGCGCGATGTTGGCCGCGAGATCGGCCTTGTTCATGTGGTCGCCGCTGACGACTTCGATCGGCCGGGTCATCTTGTGCGGCGCGGCCTGAAAATCCTCCACCGCCATCTTCGCCGCCAGCACCGATCCGGGCCCGGTGACGTCGGCATAAAGGCTCGACATGTCCGTGAGCACGCCGAGCCGGAGCGGCCCGGGCTCCTGCGCCTGTGCACCAAAGCTCGTGATGCCCAATGCCATGCCGCCGAGGCCGGCCAGCAGCCGGCGGCGGTTCAACAAAACAGACTTTATCATATCCAAAACCCTCCCTTGTGCGGCCCGCGCTCTCGCACGGATGTTTGTGCCCGCGCGTGCTTAGCGCGCGGGTCGATGTTGTCGTTCACGGAATCAGGCGCTCGATCAGTCGCCGGTCTTCGACCTCGAAACCGCCGCCGTAGACCTCGGACACCATGAAATGCGCGCCCAGGATTTCCGGCTTGAGATCCGCGATCGGGTCGTATTCGCTTGAGTGCAGCGTCATTGTGGCGCGGCCTGGTAGCGGCGCGGAATATTTCAGCGGCGTGCGGCGATAGGCGATGTCGGCATAGGCCGTCTCCAAGCGCTCCGGATGCGGCAGGCGGCGGACATGGATCTCGCCGGCGGGCAGTTCGTTGCCGTCGACGATGCGGATGACCGGCGCCGTTGGATCAGGCGTGAAGGAAAAATCCGCCAGCGCAATGCCGCGCCGCCTGACCGATCCGTTGATCGAGCCGTCCGGCCGCTCATTGAAGGTGTAGTGCGCATCCTTCTTGGTGTAGCCGAAGACCTCCCGGCCGGCGCAGATCCCCATCGGGTCGCTGCAATACATGAAGATATGCGTCTCGGTGAACAGGCCCTTGTAGCGCACGGGAACGGTGATCATCAGATCGAACATCTGCCCGGCATGCACCGCCAGCGAATGGCCCGGCGACACCATGAAGCGGAAGGCGACGCGGTCGCTCGCGATCTCGAACGGGGTATCGGCGAGCAGGCTCGCCACTTTGCCCGGCGCGACGCGCGTCATGATCTCGACCGTCCGCAACGTGCAGCCCCACTCCACGGGATAGGCCGGCGAATAGGGTGGATTGACCCCGCTGTTCGCCTTCAATTGGTAATCGCCGAACATGCGGCGCCGGGGATCGTTGGGGTCGGTAATCAGGTCGGTCATCTGGGCTTGCTCTCCTTCGGCGGCATGCTCATCGCATGGCGCTCGCTTGCGTGTTCCGCATCAAGACCTTCTGCTGGTCGCCCATGACATGGGCGTGGAAGGCAATCGCGGCGTCGGACAGGTCGCGTTCCGGGGCGTATTCCGGCGCGAAGTTACTGTGGCGGTCGACGCCGCGCACCAGCGTGGCGCTGTCGTTCGTTCCGACAACCTGCCGCACATGGGTCGGCAGATAGCGGATGGCAAAGCCGATCCGGCGCTTCGCCGACGGGTTCGGGTCGCTGCCATGGATCAGGCGGACGTGGTGCAGCGACATCTCGCCGGGCCGAAGCTGCAGCATCACGGCCTTGCTCTCATCGACGTCGACCGCGATCTCCTGCCCGCGCGTCAGCAGGTTGTCAGCGGCAAAGGTGTCGCGGTGGGCGACCTGCTCCAGCGTCTGGGTGTCGGGAATGACGCGCATCGCGCCGTTCTCGGCGGTGCTCTCGGAGAGCGCGACCCATGCGGTGACGATATCGGCGGGGTCGAGCCCCCAATAGGTCGAGTCCTGGTGCCAGGAGACGAAGCCGGGATCGCGGGCTTCCTTGATGAAGAACGAGGAACTCCAGCAGAGGATGTCGGGGCCGATCACGCTTTCGACCGCGTCGAGAATGGCCGGATGGCGGATCAGCCCATCGAGCCAGGTGAACAACAGATGGCTCTTGTGCCGCATCGATCCCTTCAGCAGGCCGTGCGCGGTCTCATGCGCCTCCAGTTTCCTGCGGATGCCTTCGACCTCGGCTGCCGACATGACCTTGATCGGCGCGTAATAGCCGTGCTCGCGGTAGTGGGCGATTGCAGCTTCGGGCAGGAGGGCCATGGTTTCCTCATTTCATATATGACTTCTTATTTGCATATATGAAATCAGATTTCAAACCCGAGTCAAGCCACGGGTGGCGGTTCCGCGGGCCTGATTGCGTCCGAATCGGGCCTAGAGGCGTCGTCCAGAAAGCGGTTGCCAGTGCCGCCGGGCGGCGAAAAGATGGAGTCAAACCGAAGAGGGAGTGCTCCGTCGTGCAAGTGAAAGACAAGGTCTGCGTCGTGACCGGAGCGGCTGGCGGTATCGGCGAGGCGTTGGCGCGGGCCTATGCCGAGGCCGGGGCACGCGGTGTCGTCGTCGCCGATCTCAGGACCACGCGCGAGCGGCTTGCGAGCGTCGCCGGCGATATCGACGGGCTGGCGGTGACCGCCGACGTCGGGCTGGAAGAGGACATCAAGGCGCTGGTGGCGGCGGCGGAAGCCAAATATGGCCCGGTCGACATTTTCTTCTCCAACGCCGGGCTGTCGCGCAAGGGACAGGAGACGGCCTCCGACGCCGACTGGGACGTGAGCTGGCGCGTGCATGTGATGAGCCATGTGTTCGCGGCGCGGGCGCTGGTGCCCGGCATGCTCGCGCGCGGCTCCGGCTATCTCCTCAACACGGCGTCCGCCGCGGGTCTCCTCGCTTCGCTGAACTCGATGCCGTATGGCGTGACCAAGAATGCCGCCGTCGCGCTCGCCGAGCATCTTGCCATCCAGTATGGCGACCGCGGCATCCGCGTTTCCGTGCTGTGTCCGCAGTCGGTGCAGACTGGCATGACCACGCCGGGCCCGAGCGCGGCGCGGGTCGATGGCGTGATGCAGCCGGCCGAAGTCGCGCGCATCGTGATCGAGGCGATGGAGGAGGAGCGTTTCCTGATAATCCTGTCGCACCCGCAGGTGCAGGAATACATGGAGCGGAAAGCATCCAATCGCGACCGCTGGCTCGCCGGCATGCGCCGCCTGCGTGACCGGATCTACGGCGCACCGTCGTCAGCATAAACACTCTTTCCGTCATTGCGAGCGAAGCGAAGCAATCCATGGTGCCGCTTGCGGAGATGTGGATTGCTTCGTCGCTGTCGCTCCTCGCAATGACGGGCTCACACAGTCTTCGGCGCGAATTGTTTGAGCAGGCCCGTATAGCCCTTCGCGCCTGGAAACGCGTAGGCGCCACGGCGCGAGGTCGTGAGCTTCAGGCCGACCAGCGCCTCGGCCTGCTTCACTGCGGCGGCGACGCCATCAATGACCGGCACACCGAAGTTCTGCGACAGCGCGGCCGAAAGATCGGCCATGCCGGCGCAGCCCAGCACGATCGCTTCCGCGCCCTTTTCCAGCGCCCGCTCGATCTCGGCGCAGAGCTTTTCCTCCGCGCCCGAGCCCGGTTTCTCCAGATCGAGCACCGCGACATTGCATGCCGTCACCGAGACCCGTTCAGCAAATCCATAGCGACGCACCAGCTCTTGCAGCGGCACCACCGAGCGCGGCGTCGTGGTGACGACCGCGATGCGCTTTGCGAGTTGGCCGGCAGTGACCAGCGCCGCCTCGCAAATGCCGACCACCGGGAATGGTGCCGCCGATCGCGCCGCATCCAATCCGGTGTCGTCGAAGCAGGCGATGATGCCGGCGTCGGCGTCCTTTGTGCTCAACAGCGCCTGGATCAGGCCGGGGACCGCGAAAGCCTCGTCGTAATACCCTTCGATCGAGACCGGCCCCATCGCCGAGGTGACGGCCGCAATCTCAGTGCCCGGAGATGCCACCGCGCGCGCCGCGGCGGCGATGGTCTCAGTCATCGTGACGGTGGTGTTGGGATTGACGATCAGGATTCGTGTCGGTGCCATGGCGCCACCGTAGCCCGGTTGGAGCTGCCTGGCAAAAATGGTCACGTCCCATGACCTTCCTCAAGGAGTCTGTGGCCGCGTGTGGGCCGCTGTGGCATGCTCGGCGCGACTTCCTCATGCCAAGTTGCACCGGGTCCTAACCCAAGGAGGACGGCCATGGTAACTTATGTCGTGCTGACGAAGTTCACCGATCAGGGAATCCGCAACGCCAAGGAGTCCCCGAAACGGGCGGAAGCTTTCAAGGAAATGGCGAAGACATTCGGCGTTAAGGTGAAGGAGATCGTCTGGACCCAGGGGCGATATGACGTCGTGACCTTCATCGAGGCGCCGGATGAGTCATCCGCGATGTCGCTCAGTCTGAGCCTCGGCGCGCTCGGCAATGTTCGCAGCGAGACGCTGCGGGCGTATTCGGCAGCCGAGATGACCAAGATCGTCGGCAACATGCTCTGACGATTGCATCCAGGTCGGTGCCGTCATCAAAGGTGGGTACCGTGCAGCGGCTTACTGCTGAGCCTGGTTCTCGAGCAGATGATCCTTGACGAGGCGCACGGCACCCCGCCGCCAGGAGTAGTCGGCGCCCATGCGAAGCCCGCTGTCGGCCTGAGAAACGACGGCGCCGGTCCGGGAGTCGCGGACCTGAAATCCGATCGTGTATTCGGTGCGGCTGACCCGCCGCACCACGCCGATCAGCGATTGGTCCGCGCCGAGCTTTGCGGCGATGCCGGCCTCGCAGCCGCCGCAGTCGCGCAGCGTGTGTGCCTTGACGGCTTCCGCGTTCGTGCCGCTGGTCTCGATCATGCGGTAGCGGCCCGATTGCGCGAACAGCTCGCGCACGCCGTAGGTGACATCGGCCAATTGTGCGGCATCCGAAGCCGCGACGCCGCTTGCCTGAGCGGCGGCGGTGGTATCTTCCAGTTCGAAGTCGAACACCGCAAGCGCGATCGGCGTCGACGCAACCGCCGGAGATGCGGCTAGCTGCGCCGCCAGCGCCGCGCGGATGTCGCGGGACAGGAAGGTCTCGGCGCGATTCCACGCCTCGTCATTGTCGCCCCGAAACGTGTAGCGCCTTTCGAACAGGATCCTGTTGGTATCGACGTCGATGACCGCCGCGCTTGCAAACTGGACCAGAGTGCTCATCTTCTGAACGGCGCCGGTGATCAGGACATTGGCGCCGCGTTGCGCGGCGGCCTGCATGCGCTCGGCGGACGTTGCCCGATCGTCCGTCGAGGGCGGGACGAGGCGGTAGTGCCCGTCCACCTCGACGTCGCGTCTCAGCGCGGCCATGAACGTTTGCAGGCGCCCTAGATGGGCGGCTGTCTGATCGATGGGCTCGCCCGAGGTGTCGAGATAGCCGAAGTCTTCAATCGTGACGCCCAGGGTCCGCGCTGCGGGCGCGCCGCTATCGGCACTGGCGGAACCGAAACCCAGCAAGAGCCCAAGCACAGTGACGGTCAGCAAATCAAGAGAGTATCGGCGCATCGGCGGACCTTTCAGCGATTATGTGGGCCTGAAGGCTATGCCGACCAGGTCTGCCGCCGAAGCTGAGCGCCTCCCGACGAGAGCCGGGAAAATTTCACGACGTCATTTTCGGGTTGCGGGCAACGCTTTGCGCCGCTTGCATTCTGCCGTTAAATGTATGGCTCCCGCTCGCAGACCGGGAGTCCAAAATCATCCGCGAGGGGTATCCGCAAGATGTGGAACCACAGGAGCGATCTGAAGGTACGGTTGACGCTGCGCGTTGCGGCCGTATCGGCCCTCTGCTTTGCCGCCATCTCGGCCTATTTCCTCATCGATGCCGATAGGTCCGTGCGCGCCAGGATCAATGCGATCGCCGAAGTCGCGGCAAAGACGCTGGAGCTGCAACAAAACAAGCTCCAGTGGGTGAATAATCCGCGGTCAGGATTTCCCGACCTCGACAATGTCGCGACTGCGGTCATAACGCCCGGTCTCTGTCTCGCCTTTCGCGCAAGCGATGGCGATATCCGGCAGCGATTCTGCGGTGGTGCGCCGAACGAGAACAGCGCGCCGCCACAAATTTTCGCAACGTTCTATCGCAGCCTGTTTGATCCCGGTCGCGAGGCCACGCGACCTGTGATTTCTCGCGGCGCCATCGTCGGCGAAGCCGTCGTCTGGGTTGATCCAGCCGTGCTCACGGCCGAGGCCTGGCACGAAGCGGGCCGTCTGATGACCGTGCTTGCGATCGCGCTGCCGTTATTGTGCGCTCTGGTCTATGCGGCCCTTGCACGCGCACTTCGGCCAACGCGGTTGATCCTGAGCGGTCTTGAGCGGATCGCCGCAGGCGACCTCACGGCGCGCCTGCCGCCCTTCGATCTTGCCGAGCTTTCGACCATCCGCGACGTGTTCAATCACCTCGCGGAAAGCCTCGGCACGGCGCTGGCCGAGCGCAGTGAATTGACCCGCAGGCTGATCGCGCTGCAGGACGAGGAGCGCCGGCATCTGGCGCGGGAGCTGCACGATGAATTCGGGCAGTCGCTCACCGCGATCCGCGCGCTGGCGGCATCGGCTCGTCATACAGCGGGACAGGATTGTCCTGCCATGCTCGCCGAATGCGACGGCATTGCGCGGATTGCGACCGACATGATGGAGACGCTGCGCGGCGCGCTGTTCAGATTGCGTCCGCCCGACGTCGAGGAACTTGGCCTGGCCGCAAGCCTGGAAGGTCTGGTCGCCGGCTGGAACGGGCGCAGCCGGGGACGGCCCCGCTTCAAGATCGCCTTTTCCGGCACGTTCGAGAATTTGCCCGCGGCGGTCAGCGCCAATCTCTACCGCATCGTGCAGGAGGCGCTCACCAACGCGGCCAAGCATGCAGGCGCAACGCGGGTCGTGCTGCGACTGGGGATGCGTGAAGCCGAGGCTCCCTCGGACGACGCCGCAATCGAGCTCGACATCGAGGATGACGGCCGGCTCAGCGATCCAGCCGTGAAATCCGGAATGGGTTTGCTCGGGATGCGTGAACGCGTCGCGGCATTGGGAGGGCGGCTGAGCTTCGAGGCCGGGCAAAACGGTGGCTTTGCCTTGCGCGTCGTTATTCCCGTCGCGCCGTCTCGCCAGCACGGCGTCGCCCTGGAGTACGCGGCATGAATGGCAGCGGCCGAGCCATCATGCTGGTCGACGATCACGCCGTCGTTCGCGAGGGCTATCGCTCGGTGCTGCAGAAGCAGCCGGGATTGCGCGTCGTTGCTGAAGCCTCCGATGGCGCCGAGGCCTATCGGCTGTTCAAGGCCACCGAGCCCGACCTGGTCATCATGGATCTGAGCATGCCCGGCATCGGCGGCATCGAGGCGATCAGGCGCATCAGGCAATGGGACAAGCGCGCCAGGATCCTCGTGTTCACGATGCACCAGAACGCGGCCTTTGCGGTGCAGGCAATCCGTGCCGGCGCCCGCGGCTATGTCACCAAGACAAGCCCGCCCGAGACGCTCGTGCACGCTGTGATGGATGTTCTGGCCGGAAAGATCGCCATCAGTCCCGATATCGACCATGAACTCGCGCTCAGCCGGCTTGCCGGCGAGGCCGCCGTCGCGGATGTCCTCTCCGCGCGCGAGTTCGAAGTGCTGCGCATGCTACTTGCCGAGAGGACGACCGAGGAGATCGCCGAGGCGCTTCACATCAGTCCCAAGACGGTGGCGAACCTGCACTCCCTGATCAAGGACAAGCTCGGCGTCGGCTCGGATATCGAACTGGTCCGGCTGGCGCTGCGGCAGGGGATATTGACGCAGATCGATCTTGGGGAGGCGTGAGGGGAGCCACTCACTTGAGCGCCTTCAAAGGATCGAATCCACCCACGCCGTGAATGCATCGAGCGCCTCGTCCATCACTTCGCCGTCATTGCGGCCCGAACGGACCAGCACATGGAAGGAATGATCGGCTTCTTTCACGAGATGCAGCGTCGCCAATGATCCGAGCTCCTTGACCACCGGCTCGAGCAGCTTCAAGTCCGCCAACGCATCGCGCGTGCCCTGCAGGAACAGCATGGGGATTTTGATGTCAGCGAGATGCTTTGCCCGCTCGGTGGATGGCTTTCCGGCTGTATGCAGCGGGAAGGCGAGAAACACCAGGCCTCGTACGCCGGCAAGCGGCTTGACCGCCTGCGCCTGCGAGGTCATCCGCCCGCCGAAGGATTTTCCGCCGGCAAAGAGCGGCAGGCCGGCGCACCGCTCTGCGGCCTCTGCCACCGCAGCGCGCACGGTGGCATGCGCAATCGCGGGTGGATCTGGCCGCTTGCTGCCCTTCTCCATATAGGGGAACTGGTAACGCAACGTCGCGATGCCGCGCGCGGCGAGGCCCGTGGCAATCACCTCCATCGAGCCATGCGTCACGCCGGCGCCTGCGCCGTGCGCAAACACATAGATCGCGTGAGCCTGCGGCGGACGAAGCAGCAGCGCCGAGACCGCGCCAGCATGGCCGATCTCGATCTTGAGGGACTGCGTGTCAGTTTTCATCGTCGTGATGTGTAGCCCGGGTGGAGCGTCAGCGTAACCCGGGACAGCTCGTAAACGTTGATGCAGAGGTCCCGGGTTGCGCTGCGCTCCACCCGGGCTACGAGGCTGCAGCTCATCTCATCAGGTAGCGACTGCGCCAATCAACGCAAGCAGCAAGTGCGACATGCCGCCACAAAAGGTCCGCGGGACATCGGCGACAGATTGTGCCAAAAGCTGAAAATGCTGCATGATACGCCACTTATCGCGACCATTGTCGCAGGGCTTGGACTGGCTTTTGTGTTCGGTGCCCTCGCCCAGCGGTTCCGGCTTCCACCGTTGGTCGGCTATTTGCTCGCGGGAGTTGCGGCCGGCCCCTTTACGCCCGGCTTCGTCGCGGACCAGGCGCTGGCAACGGAGCTGGCGGAGCTAGGCATCATCCTGCTGATGTTCGGGGTGGGCCTGCATTTCTCTCTCAACGATCTCCTGTCTGTCCGCGCCATCGCGCTGCCCGGTGCCGTCGTCCAGATCGCGGTTGCGACGCTGATGGGGCTCGGACTTGCTCAGGCCATGGGATGGTCGGTCGGAGCGGGCCTCGTGTTCGGGCTGGCATTGTCGGTCGCCAGCACCGTCGTGCTGCTTCGCGCGATGCAGGAGCGCCGGTTGATGGATACCGACCGCGGCAAGATCGCCGTCGGTTGGCTGATCGTGGAAGATCTGGCGATGGTGCTCGCGCTCGTGCTGCTTCCGGCCCTTGCGAGCGTGCTCGGTGGAAACGGCGATGCGCAGACCGCCGGTCCGCTCGCGGCGCGCCTTGGTCTTGGACTCACGGGCACATTGTTGCTCACAGTCGCCAAGGTCGGCCTGTTCATCGCCCTGATGCTGGTGGTGGGACGCAGGCTCATCCCCTGGATCCTGCATTACGTTGCGCACACTGGCTCCCGCGAGCTCTTCCGGCTCGCCGTGCTGGCGATCGCGCTCGGCGTTGCATTCGGCGCGACAAAGCTGTTCGACGTTTCGCTCGCGCTCGGCGCCTTCTTCGCCGGGATGATGCTGACGGAATCCCCGCTCAGCCAGCGCGCGGCACAGGAGTCGCTGCCGCTGCGGGACGCTTTTGCGGTGCTGTTCTTCGTTTCCGTCGGCATGCTGTTCGATCCGATGAGTGTGATCCGCGAGCCGTGGCCGCTGATCGCTACGATCTTCATCATCACTATCGGAAAATCCGTGGCAGCCTTCTTTATCGTGCTGGCCTTCAGGCATCCGGTCTCCACGGCGCTGACGATCTCCGCCAGTCTCGCCCAGATCGGAGAGTTCTCCTTCATCCTGGCGGAGATCGGCGTTGTAACCAATCTGCTCCCGAAGGAAGGTCGCGACCTGATCCTGGCCGGAGCGATCCTCTCGATCATGCTCAATCCGCTGATCTTCGCAGGTGTCGACTGGCTGATACCGCGCCTCGATCCGAGGCGGGCGTCGCCGAAGACCGCCGCTCCTGCCGCCCGCGAACCGATCCCGGTCACAAGCCTGACCGGTCACGCTATCCTGGTCGGCTACGGCCGGGTCGGGAACATCGTCGGCAGCGCCATGAAGGAGGCGGGCCAACCGTTCCTCGTCATCGAAGATGCCGATGCGATCGTCGCTGGGCTCAAGCAGAAGGATATCGAGGCGATCATGGGCAATGCCGTCCGCGCCGACGTGCTCGCCGCCGCCAATCCATCCGCGGCCCGATATCTGGTGGTCGCGATTCCCGAAGCGTTCGAAGCCGGACAGATCGTCCAGCAGGCGCGCGCCGCCAATCCGCAGATCCGAATCATCGCCCGCGCGCATTCGGACGCCGAGGTCGATCATCTCACGCGACTGGGCGCCGATACCGTCATCATGGGCGAGCGCGAGATCGCACGGGCGATGATTGAAGACCTGCAGCGTCAGCCGCAAAGGCGGCAGGTGGAACCGCAGGACGCGCCGACCGTGATCGCTCTGCACGGTGTTCCAAATGCGCCGGCAGATCGCTAGTATACCGCCGCTGCGCGTGGGGATGCAGGCGGTAGAAGAGGGGTCAGAATGGGCGCGAGTTCTCTGACGGAGCTGAAGCGGATCATCGAAGGCGAATCCATCGACGGGATCCAGTTGTTGAACAGTCCGCACGACAACCCGATCTGTTCGCTCTCTTACGATGAAAGCATTTCCTGTATCGCGGTCGTGTGGCGGAAATACGCGACCAGCGCTCAGCTTCGCTTCATTCATGAAATCATCCTTGGCATGCTCACGCAGCATGCCGCCGACAGGATCCTGGGCGATGATTCGGACTTGCCGATCGTCCACGCCGAAGATCAGAAGTGGATCGTAGAAGATTGGCTGCCACGGGCGCGGGCGGCGGGTCTCAAGGCCGTCGCTACCGCCGTGTCGCTGACATTCTTCGGCAAGGTCTCAATCGGGAGCATCCATTCGAAATTGGCCAAAGAGATTGCGATCAAGGATTTTCACAACATCCACTCGGCCCGCATGTGGCTCGGCAGCCTGAGCCCGCAGCAATTGGCATAGCCGCGCCGAGCCTGACACCACCTTGTGCGGGAAAAGGCGGTACCTTTCCTCCGCTGAAGCGCGCGTCATTTCGCGGCGCGCTTCTCGACGTGCGTCGCGAGCCAATCGATCAGCCAGTCGGCGACTTGAAGGTTGTTCTTGTCCTGCATCAGCATGTGCGAGTTGCCGTGAATGCCGACGTCCGGCAGCGCGACGACTTCAGCGTCGACGCCGGCGGCCTTCGCGGCCTGGACGAAGCTTCTGCAACCTTCCAGCCGCTTGCTCCACACCTCCGACTGGCTGACGAAGTCGCCGAACAGGACCAGTGTCGGGATTTGCTTGAGCGCCGTCATATTAAAGTCGCCGCCCGGACATGCTCCCGGCTCGATCGAGATGATGGCAGTTATTCCCTTCGGGCTCATTGCGGCCGTCTGGAACGGGAAGATGCCGGATTGCGAATGGCTGACCAGCACCGTCTTGCCGAGACGCTCGGACAGTTCGGACAGCGCCTTCACGGTCGGGACCGGCGGCGTCATCGAATAGTGCCAGTCCGGCACCATCTGCTTCCAGAACTCGTCCTGCGCCTCCAGCGGAAACTGCAGTCCGGGAAACACCTTTGGATATTCGGTGCCGAAGCGGAAGATCGCCCAGGCTGGCTCATGACCGGCTGAGATGAAGGCGGGCAGCGTGTCGGGCGCGGCCTTGCCGGTCTTCACGTTGTTGACGGCGACGGGGCTCGCGGCCGAACGCCCGCGCCAGGCTTGATCGATGACATAGACGGAGAAGCCGCGGCGCAGGAAATATTCGTCCCAGCCCATCCGGCCGTCGGGTGTCGTCTCCCAGCTCTTGCCGGTCAGACAGCAGCCGTGGATCAGCGTGATGGAATAGTCCTTGGGCTGCAGCGGGGTCTGGTAGCGGACATACATCTGGTCGACGGTGATCGTGCCCGTGGCGCCGAACGTCGGAATGGTCGAGAGCGCGTCGCTCTTCACCTCGCGGCCGCCGACAAAGAAGCTGCCCTGCTTGGCGATGGTGAGGGGGCCGGATGGCGGCGCCTCCGCGGCGTGGCTTGCCGCGAGAAAATTTCCCGAAACAATGAAGGCAAGGACCAGGCGCTTCAGCATGGGCGTTTCCTCGATATGTTATGTTTTTTTTGAAAACGTGACGTCGGTACTAGATTCTTATTTTGACGCGTTTTCTTCACGCGAACCGGTGTCCACTTCGCTTGAAAACGCTCTATGATTGCACTCCCCACATTCGCACGGTGCGGCGCTCGATCAGGCGGAAGACCAGATTTTCGACGAAGAGGCCGATCAGGATTACCGTCAACAGGCCGGCGAACACCGCCGGGATATCGAGCACGGTGCGGCTTTCATAGATGAACCAGCCGAGCCCGCCCTTGCCGGACGCGACGCCGAACACAAGCTCGGCGGCGATTAAGGTGCGCCAGGCAAATGCCCAGGCCACTTTCAGCCCGGTGAGGATCGATGGAAAGGCGGCAGGGATCAGGATCCCCAGGACATAGGGCAGGCCGCGCAATCCATAGTTACGCCCGACCATCCGCAGCGTCGGCGACACCGCGAGGAATCCCGCATGGGTATTGAGCGCGACCGCCCACATCACCGAATGCACCAGCACGAAGATCAGGCTCGCCGCGCCGAGCCCGAACCAGATCAGCGCCAGCGGCAACAACGCGATCGCCGGCAGCGGATTGAACATCGCGGTCAGCGTTTCCAGGAGATCGGTCCCCAGCCGCGTGTTGATTGCGAGCGCCGTCAAGATCCCCGCAAGCGCAATTCCGATCGCATAGCCAAGCAGCAGCACCTGCAATGAGGTCCAGGTGCGTGCGAACAGCGAGCCATCCATGATGTGATCGAACAGGGCCTTCAGCGTGTCGGATAACGTCGGGAACAGCAGCGCGTCATCGAGATAGAGCGCATAGGCCTCCCAGATCAGGGCCAGCACGATCAGGATGAGGACCTTGCGTAGCGCGGCATTGTTCCAAAGCCGCTCGGCGGCCGACAATTGCCGCTCGACCTCGGGCTGATCCATGCCGTCATTCATGACGGTGGCCGAACTCAGGATGATGCGCGGTGCGTTCATGAGGCAGTCTCGTGATCGGCGCCGGCGCCTTCCGCTGAAAACAGGAGGTCGTCGATCTGCTTCTCCAGTTCGCCGGCGCGCC